>JAHZNX010000024.1 GCA_020028375.1 Betaproteobacteria bacterium
GCGCGACGGCGCGCTAGCCGCGCGCGCCAAAGATCATGCGTCGTGCGAGGAAGTCCCGCGCCGGGGGAATCACGCCCAGTACCGCAAGACCCAGGCCGCGCGCCAGTTTGAGGGCGGCGAGCTCGTTGGAAAACAGGCGCACCAGCGAGTCGGTGAATAGGACTCCGCCACCGCGGTCGAGCCGGCGCCGGGCCGAGTAGGCCCGGGCGAGCTCCGGGCCGCCGATGTGGACACGGTCGCAGTCCCGGAGGAGCATCGCCAGTTCCCAGGCGTCGCGCAATCCGAGGTTCAGGCCTTGCCCGGCGACCGGATGCAGCATCTGCGCCGCGCTGCCGACCACCACCGTTCGCGGGTCCGCAATGCGGTCTGCGACTTTCAGGGCGAGCGGAAACCACGCGCGGCTGCTGGCGGTCTTGAATCCCCCCAGGCGGTTCCCGAAGCTCTCCTGCAATCGTGCAAGGAACCCGGCTTCGGTCAGGGCGCACAGTTGCTGCGCTCGCTCCGGGGCGGTCGTCCACACGAGAGCGAGCGCCTCTCCCATCGGCAGGAGCGCCAGCGGCCCTTCCGGGGTGAAGCGCTCGTAGGCAACGTTGTGGTGCGGCAAGCTGCATGAGACGCGCGCGCTCACCGCAGCCTGGCCGTAATCGCGAATGCGCAGCCGTGCGACGGGCAGCGCCCCGCCGTCAGCCACGGCGAGCAGTCTCGCGCTGGCACGGCCGTCGCCGGCGGCGGCGACCACGGTAGCCGCGTCCGTTCCGGATTCGAGCGCGCCGACCGTGGCCCGGATGAGGTCCACGCCGCCTTCAGCCTCCAGCGCGCGCACAAGCACCTCGGATATCTGCCCGTAATCGAGCACGTAGCCGAGTGCCGGCACCCCCGCCTGCCGCGCGTCAAGCTCGACCCGGCCAAAGCCGCCGCGCTGCGACACGTGGATGCGCCGGATCGGTGTCGCGCCCGCCAGCCGCTCCCATACGCCGAGCCGTTCCAGTATCAGCCGGCTGCCATGAGAGAGCGCGATCGGCCGCGCGTCCGCCGCAGTGCCGCGCGGCCGCGCTTCCAGCAGCCCGAGCGCAAGGCCGGTTCCACGCAACGCGAGCGCAAGGGCGGCGCCGACCGGCCCGCCGCCGATGATCAGGACGTCGTAGTCAGCCATCGCGCGCCCCCATCCAGGCTTCGATTTCGGCCGGGGTCTTGGGCGCGTCGCGGGTCAGCACCTCGGCGCCGGTATCCGTCACCAGCACGTCATCCTCGATGCGCACCCCGATGCCAGCGAAGCGCGCCGGCACGCCCTCGCCGGGCCGGATGTAACAGCCCGGCTCGACCGTCAGCACCATGCCCGGGGCAAGCGCGCGCCAGCCGCCCTGCAGCTTGTAGTCGCCGGCATCGTGCACGTCGAGCCCGAGCCAGTGCCCCGTGCGATGCATGTAGAATTTCTTGTAGGCCTCGGTCTCCACGACTTCGGCGAGGCCGCCGGACAGGAGTTTCAGGTCGATCAGGCCCTGGGCCAGCACGTTGACTGCCGCGCGATGCGGCGCGTCCCACGGCGCGTCGGGCCTGACCGCCGCAATGGCCGCGGTCTGCGCCGCGAGCACCAGCTCGTGGATTTCGCGCTGCGGCCCGCTGAACCGGCCGTTCACCGGGAAAGTGCGCGTGAGGTCGGCGGCGTAGCCGTCGAGCTCGCAGCCGGCATCGATCAGCAGCAGCTCCCCGTCCCTCAGCACGCCGTCATTCTGGACGTAATGCAGCACGCAGGCGCGTTCGCCCGAGGCGACGATCGGGGTGTAGGCAGGGGCCTGCGCGCCGTGGCGCCGGAACTCGTGCAGGAGCTCGGCCTCGATCTCGTACTCGGCCCGGTCAGGCCGGGCCGCGCGCATGGCGCGGCGGTGCGCGCCGGCGGAGATCGCCGCAGCGCGCCGCATCACGGCAAGCTCCTCGGGTCCCTTGATGACCCGCATTTCGTCGAGCAGGGCGTGCACGTCCTTCACCGCCCGCGGCGCGGCGACGCCGGCGCGCGAGCGCTCGCGCACCTGGTTGATCCAGCCCGTCACGCGCGCGTCCCACGCCGCGTCGGCCCCCAGGTGGCAGTAGACAGCATCACGGTCCGCGATGAGCTCCGGCATCCGTGCGTCGAGCTCGGTGATCGCGCACGCTTCGTCGAAGCCAAAGGCCATGCGCGCGGCCTCCGGGCCGTGCCGGTAGCCGTCCCAGATTTCTCGCTCGGCGTCCTTGTCGCGGCAGAACAGGATGCTCTTCGGCGCGGCGCCCGCGACGATCACCAGCGCCGCGGCGGGTTCGCGGAAGCCGGTGAGGTAGTAAAAGTAGCTGTCGAAACGGTACGGGTAGTGCGCGTCGCGGTTGCGCGTGCGCTCGGGCGCGGTCGGAATGATCGCAACGCCCTCCCGCATGGCCGCCGCGAGCCGGGCGCGCCGCCGCTGGAAGACGCCGATGTCCATGCCCGCCGCCATGATGAAATTATAAGGCCCGGACACCGCCGGCTGCCGCAGCCCGCAACTCTAGCGTCCGCTCTCCGCGGCGAGCGCGCGCTCGAGCGCATCGAGGCGCAGCGGCGTGCCGACGTCCATCCACAGCCCTCGGTGGTGCTCGCCGGTGACAAGCCCGCGCGCCATTGCTGGCGTAAGCAGCGCCACCAGCTGGCATCGGGCTCCGCGCGCCACGCCCGAGAACAGGGCGGGGGCATAGACGCCGATGCCGCTGAAGGTGAGACGGCCGGCGCCCTCCGCCGACACTGCGCCTGCGCTGAGCGCGAAATCGCCGCGCGGGTGATGCGCGGGGTTGTCGACCAGCACGAGATGGGCGAGCCCGCGGCCGCGAGCGAGCGCCGCCGCGGGGGCCGCCAGCCGGGCAAAGTCAAAATCGCTGTAGACATCGCTGTTGATCACCACGAACGGGGCGTCCCCGAGCAGCGGCAGCGCGAAGGCGATGCCGCCGGCGGTCTCGAGCGGTTGCGCCTCGCGCGAATAGACGATGCGCACGCCGTAGCGCGAACCGTCACCCAGCTCCTGCTCGATCATCCCGGCGAGGTGCGATACGTTGACGACCACCTCGGTATGGCCCGAGCGCGCGAGGCCCTCGATCAGGTGCGCAATGAGCGGCCGGCCGCCGACCTCGAGCAGCGCCTTGGGCACGCGATCGGTGAGCGGGCGCATGCGCTCGCCGCGCCCGGCGGCGAGTATCATCGCTTTCATGCGGCTCGATTCTCTATTTCCCGTTTCCGGTCGTCGCGGGCTCGCGCTGCCCGAGCTGATCGAGAAGGCGCGCCAAGGGCGCGAGTTCCTGGTAGCGCCCCGCCACTGCGCGCGCGTAGGCGAGGAAACGCGGCGTGTCCTCGAGATAGCCGCCCTTGCCGTCGCGGTAGTGTATGCGCGCGAAGATCCCGAGCACCTTCAGGTGGCGCTGCAACCCCATCCACTCGAAGTCGCGGTAGAACGCGCCGAAGTCGGGGTCGACCGGCAGGCCGCGCCGCTTCGCTCTTTCCCAATAGCGCGCGGTCCAGTCGATCACGCGCGCCTCGTCCCAGCTCACGAAGGCATCGCGCATGAGCGAGGCGAGATCGTAGGTGATCGGGCCGTGCACCGCGTCCTGGAAATCGATCACGCCCGGGTTGGGATCGCTCACCATGAGGTTGCGCGGCATGTAGTCGCGGTGCACGAATACCGCCGGCTGCGCCAGGCTGCGAGTGATGACCAGGGTCACCGCGTCTGACAGAGCCTCTCGCTGCGCGCCGGAGAGCGCCCGCGCGAGGTGGCGCCCGACATACCATTCCGGAAACAGGTCGCACTCCCGCCTGAGCAGCGCTTCGTCGTAAGGCGGCAGCTCCCCCTCGCGGCTCGCCAGCTGCCATTTGATGAGCGCCTCGATCGCGTCTGCGAACAACCGGTCGGCATTGGCTTCATTCAACACGGCAAGATAAGTCGTATCGCCAAGGTCGGTCAGCAGCAGAAAGCCGCGCGCGAGATCCTGTGCGATCACCTCGGGAGCGTTGACGCCGGCCGCGCGCAGCAGCGCCGCGACGTGCACGAAGGGGCGGCAGTCCTCGCGCTCAGGCGGCGCATCCATCGCGATCAAGGACCGCGCGCCGTCAACGCGCACCCGAAAATAGCGCCGGAAGCTCGCATCCGCCGACGCCGGTTCGAGGTCGAACGCGCTTGCTCCCAGACACGCACCGAGCCAACCGCGCAACTGCTCCAATCGAGTGTCGTTATGCCCCGACAAGCCGATTGCCTTCAGCGATAAATTGTGCGATTTTAGCACCACGCGGAACAGGCATTTTTCGATGAAAAAACTGATAATTACGCGCCTGTCGCTGGCCCTCATGTGCGCGCTCCCGTTCGCGGCTCGCGGGCAGGTGGGGCTTACGCTGAAGTCGCAACCCGCGCTGCTCGTCGTGCCGCCGTCGCTGCAGGAAGACGTGCCGCTTTTCATCGAGGCGGACCGGCTGCAGGGGCACCAGGACCACGAAGCCGAAGCCGAGGGCAATGTCCGGTTGAGACGGCGCGGGCAGGCGGTGTTCGCCGATTGGCTGCGCTACGACAAGCCGAGCGGCGAGTTCGCAGCACAGGGCAACGTGCGCATGGAGAGGGGAAGCGACGTCGTGGAAGGCGCGCGCCTGAGGTACAACCTCGAATCCGACACCGGTTTGATGGACAAACCCACCTACGCGCTGCACAAGAGTCCCGGGCCCGCCGGCCAGCGGCAGCAGTTCAGCGACGGGGATGCGCGTGGCAAGGCGGAGCGAATACTCTTCGAGGGCCCGGGGCGTTACCGCGCGGAGCGCGCCCGGCACACCTACTGCGGTCCCGGCAACGAGGACTGGTATCTGCGCGCGGGTGATCTGAGTATCGACAAGGAGCGCGACCTCGGCATCGCCCGCGACGCAACCATCGAGTTCCTCGGCACGCCGATCTTCTACTCGCCCTACCTGTCGTTCTCGCTCCACCAGGAGCGCAAGTCCGGCTTCATCACGCCGCACTACGGGAGCACCAACACCGGCGGGGTGGAGGTGACGATTCCCTACTTCGTGAATATCGCGCCCAACCGCGATGCCACGATTTCGCCGCGCATCATGACGCGGCGAGGTTTACAGATGGGCGGAGAGTTCCGCTACCTCGAGGCCGGCTATTCCGGCGAGGCGCGCGGGGAAATACTGCCGGACGACCGCGTTGCGGGCGGAGAGCAGCGCAGAGCCTATTACCTGCGCCACGATCAGACGCTGCCCAGCGACTGGTTCGGGAGGCTCAATTTGCAGCGGGTATCGGACAACACCTACCTCATCGATCTCTCGACGCAGATCGCGCAGACCTCTCAGGTCCAGCTTCCGAGCGATCTCACCGTCGGCCGCGGCGGCCCCTGGGGAGCCGCCGGCGGCTATGGGTTGAATGTCCTGGCGCAGCGCTGGCAGACGCTGCAGCCCGATCCCCTGCAGCCGGTGACACCTCCCTACGACCGGCTGCCCCAGATCACTCTGGCCGCCTCGCGCGCGGATGTGTTGCGTTCGGATTTCGATATCTACGGCCAGTACACCATGTTCGAGCATTCAACAATGACCACCGGCACCCGCATGGTGGCCTATCCGAGCGTGAGCGTGCCGTTGCAGACGGCGTATGCCACCGTGACACCCAAGCTCGGATTCAATGCGACGCAATACATCATCGACGCCAACAGCGCCGGATTCACCAACCAGAGCCGCGCGCTGCCGATTTTCACCACCGACTCGACCGTCGTATTCGAGCGTCCGACCACGATCGGGGGCGCGCCCTTCCTGCAGACCCTGGAACCGCGGCTCTACTACGTCTATATCCCGTTTCGCGACCAGAACAGCATTCCCGTGTTCGACAGCGCCCAGCAGGACCTCAACTTCGCGACCATCTATTCCGAGAACCAGTTCTCCGGCTGGGACCGCATTAACAATGCCAATCAATTGACCGTCGGCGTCGCCTCGCGCTTCATCGGCGCAGATAACGGCGCGGAGCGGCTGCGGGTGGCCGTTGCCCAGCGCTACAATTTCGAGGAACAGAAGGTGACCCTGCCCGGCGTCGCTCCGAGCACCTACTCGCGCTCCGACCTGCTCGCCGGCTTGTCGGGTGCGATCGCGCCGCACCTGCAGGCCCGGGTGGGAATGCAATACAGCACGAACCTTTCGCAGTGGCAGAAGTTCGACGCCGGCGCCCGTTACCAGCCGGCTCCGGGCAGGGTGCTCAACTTGTCCTATCGCTATACGCAAGACAACTTGCGCCAGACCGATATTTCGACGCAGTGGCCGCTCGGACGGGGCTGGACGGGGCTCGCGCGCTGGAACTACTCGCTGCAGGACAATCGCACGCTGGAGAGCCTGGTCGGCGCGGAATACAATGCCGGATGTTGGGGGCTGCGCCTGGTCGTCCACAGCTTCGCCACCACCACCCTGGAGACGCAGACCTCGTTTTTCGTGCAGCTCGAACTGGGCGGCCTTTCACGCATCGGCACCAACCCGATGGGAACACTGCGACGCAATATCGGCGGCTATGAGAGGCTCGAACCCGGTTCGCCGAGACCCGATGGCGCAAGCCCATCCGACTACTACTGAACGCGACCGCGAGTCCGGGCGGATTTCGCACGCACCAGTACGGCGCCCCGTTTTGCAGGCATTGCTGCTCGCCGGGGCGCTGTGGGCCGTCGCCTGCGCGGCCCCGGCCCAGCAAGCGAAGCCCGTGGTGGTGCTCGACCGCATCGTGGCCGTGGTGAACAACGAGGTGATCACGCGGGCCGACCTGGACGAGCGTTATCGCTACTCCGCACTGCAGCTGAATAAGCAGGGCACGCCACTGCCGCCGCGTGAAGCCCTGGAAAAACAGATCCTCGACCGCCTGATCACCGACCACGTGCAGCTGCAGCTCGCCAGGGAAACCGGGCTGCGCGTGGACGACTCGGAGCTCGACCGCGCGATCCAGCGCATCGCACAGGAGAACAAGCTCACCCTGGAGCAGCTGCGCGCGGCATTGGAGAAGGACGGCGTGACGTTCCCTCGCTTCCGCGAGGACATACGCAGCGAAATCATCCTGTCGCGCCTGCGCCAGCGCGAAGTTGACAACAGGATCGTGGTCAGCGAAGGCGAGATCGACAGCTTCATCAACGCCCAGCAGGGGCTCGCCGGACGCGGCGAGCAGTACAACCTTTCCCACATCCTCGTGAGGGTCCCCGAAAACGCCAGTCCGCAGCAGATCCAGGCCCGCCGCAGCCGCGCCGAGGAGGCGCTGCAGCAGTTGAGGACGGGCGCGGACTTCCGCCAGGTCGCCGCGGCATTCTCCGATGCGCCGGACGCCTTGCAAGGCGGTGCCATGGGCTGGCGCGACGGGGTGCGCCTGCCCACGCTGTTCCTCGACGGGTTGAAAAACCTGCAGGCCGGCCAGGTGGGCCCGCTGCTGCGCAGCGCCAACGGCTTCCATATCATCCGGCTGAACGAGCGGCGCAGCTCGAGCGCTCCCGTGATCGTGCGCCGCACCCACGCCCGCCACATCCTGGTGAAGACCAACGAACTGGTGCCGCAAGCCGAGGCGCGCCGGCGGGTCGAATCCCTCAGAGAGCGCCTCGACAACAAGGCCGACTTCGCACAGCTCGCGATCCTGTACTCCGAGGACGCGAGCGGCTCCAAGGGTGGCGATCTGGGCTGGCTGTCGCCCGGTGACACCGTCCCCGAGTTCGAAAGCGCGATGAACTCGCTCGCCCCGGCCGAGATCAGCGGGCCGGTGCAAACACCTTTCGGCTGGCACCTGATCCAGGTGCTGGAGCGGCGCGACGAGGACATGTCGCGGGACCGCCAGCGGCTGGCGGCGCAGTCAGCGCTGCGCGCACGCAAGTCCGATGAGTCGTACCAGGAGTGGGTGCGGCAGCTGCGCGACCGGGCCTACATCGAGGTCCGCCTCGACGAACGCTGATGCCGGCGCCGAAGGCTGAGCGCTCAATGAGCCGTCGCGTCGGGAATCCGCACCTCCACGAGCCCTTCAACATTAAGCACACAAGACCCAGGATTCCGCTGGTGGCGGTTACGGCAGGCGAGCCCGCAGGCATCGGGCCCGACCTGTGCGTCGCGCTCGCGCGGCGGCGATTACCCGCGCGGATCGTGGTGGTCGCCGACCGCGAGCTGCTCGCGAGCCGCGCGCGCCTGCTCGGCGTGGCGCTCAAGATGGTGCCGCACCCGCCCGGCACGCGTACGGCGCCCCGCGCCGGCACGCTTGCGGTGCACCACGTCCCGCTCGCGCGGGCGGTGGTCCCGGGCCGGCTCGATCCCGCCAACAGCGCCTATGTGCTGCGGACCCTGGAGGCCGCCGCCGACGGCTGCCGCGACGGCGCGTTCGACGCGATGGTTACCGGGCCCCTGCAAAAGAGCGTGATCAACGACGCCGGCATCGCATTTACCGGGCACACCGAGTACCTCGCGGCGCACACCGGCGCCGGGCACGTGGTGATGATGCTCGTTGGCGGCGGCATGCGCGTTGCGCTCGCGACCACGCACCTTCCGTTGGGTGAGGTCGCGCGCCATATCACGGCGCAGAGCCTGGAGCGCACGCTGCGGGTGCTGCGGCGCGATCTCGCGGAGCGTTTCGCGATCCCCCGGCCGCGCATTCTCGTTGCCGGGCTGAATCCGCACGCCGGCGAGGCGGGTTTTCTCGGCCGGGAGGAGGCCGATATCATCAGCCCGCTGCTGGCGCGGCTGCGCCACGAAGGGTTCGACGTCGAAGGCCCGCTGCCCGCCGATACGCTGTTCAACCCGCGGCGCTTGAAGGGCTGCGATTGCGTGCTCGCGATGTATCACGACCAGGGCCTGCCGGTGCTCAAGTACGCGAGTTTCGGCGCCGGCGTGAATGTCACGCTCGGTCTTCCCATCATCCGCACCTCCGTCGACCATGGCACCGCGCTCGAGCTCGCCGGCAGCGGCCGCGCCGGGATCGGGAGCCTGATCGAGGCGATCCGGCTGGCGGCGAAACTCGCCGCACGCCGTGGTCCGCGGCGCTCCGCATGAGGCGCGTCCCGGGGACGCGGCCCGTCATGCGCCACGTTCCCCGCAAGCGCTTCGGTCAGAACTTCCTCATCGACGAGGCGGCGATCGCCGCCATCGTGGCCGCCATCGCGCCGCAGCCGCGCGATCGCATGGTGGAGATCGGCCCGGGACTGGGAGCGCTCACGCGGCCGCTCGCCGCGCGGCTCGAGCACCTGCACCTGATCGAGATCGACCGCGACATCGTCGCGCGCCTGCGCGCCGACTTTCCTGCCGGGCGCGTCACCGTCCACGAGGGCGACGCGCTGCGCTTTGACTTCGGCGCGCTCGGGCCGCGGCTGCGCGTCGTGGGCAATCTGCCTTACAACATATCCACGCCGCTGCTGTTCCATCTCGCCCGGCACGTTGCGGGGATAGAGGATATCCACGTCATGCTGCAGAAGGAGGTCGTGGAACGGATGGTCGCGTCGCCCTCGAGCTCCGACTACGGCCGGCTCTCGGTGATGCTGCAATACCGCTTTCGGATGGAGCCGGTCCTCGCCGTACCCGCCGGCGCGTTCCGCCCGGTTCCCAGGGTGGAATCCGCCGTGGTGCGCATGGCGCCATTCGCGCCCCTTCCGCATCCCGCAGCCGACGAAGCCGCTCTCGCGAAGATCGTGGCGGCCGCGTTCGCGCGGCGCCGCAAGACTCTGCGCAACGCATTGCGCGCCTGCTTCACGGATGCGGACTTCGAGCGGCTCGGAGTGGACAAAGGACTGCGCGCGCAAGACCTGGCGGTCGCCGACTTCGTGCGCCTCGCGGACCACGCGGCAGGACTTTCCGGGGCCCGGTCCGCGGAAAAATTCTAGGAATCGAGCCGACGCGGGCCCGACTAGGTCTTGCGCTGGATGAACTCGATCTTGTAGCCGTCGGGGTCCTCGACGAAGGCGATCACGGTGGTTCCGTGCTTCATCGGCCCGGGCTCGCGCGTGACCTTGCCGCCGCGCCGCTTCACCTCCTCGCAGGCCTGGTAGGCATCGTCGACCTCGATCGCCACGTGCCCGTAGCCGGTGCCGAGATCGTAGGTTGCGGTGTCCCAGTTGTGGGTGAGCTCCAGCACGGCGGTCTTGGACTCCTCGTCGTAGCCGACGAAGGCGTTGGTGAAGCGCCCGCCCGGGTAGTCAGTCTTGCGCAGGAGCTTCATGCCCAGCACCTGCGTGTAGAAATCGAGCGAGCGCCGCAGGTCGCCGACGCGGATCATGGTGTGCAGGATGCGCATGCTAGATTTCCACCATCTCGAAGTCCTCCTTGCGCGCCCCGCACTCCGGGCACGTCCAGTTCACCGGCACATCCTCCCAGCGGGTGCCGGGCGCAATGCCCTCGTCGGGAAGTCCTGCGCCCTCGTCGTAGATGAATCCGCAGATGAGGCACATGTAGGTCTTGTAGACGCGGGTTTCGGCGGTGGTCATGCAGGCTGGCGGTTTTAAGTTAGAATCGAATTCTAGCGAATCGTCCTGCCGCGACCAACCGCGCGGGCGCCTCCGACTCCTTGCGCATGGCCGACCTCCCTCCCATCGTCCTCGTGTTTGCCGCGACCGATCCCAGCGGCGGTGCGGGCCTGCAGTCGGACATCATGACACTCTCCAGCATGGGCTGCCACCCGCTGTCGGTGGTGACCGCGATCACCGTCCAGGACACCATGGGCGTCGATGACGTCAGTCCGATCGACGCAGATTGGGTCGCCGACCAGGCGCGCTGCGTGCTGGAGGACATGCCGGTCGCCGCGTTCAAGATCGGCCTGCTGGGAAATCTCGAGCAAATCGCCGTTATCGCGGAGGTGGTATCCGACTATCCCGAGGTGCCGCTGGTGCTCGACCCGGTGCTCGCGTCCGGACGCGGCGACGAACTGGTCACGGAGGAAATGGTGGCCGCGCTGAGGGAGTTGCTCATTCCGCAGACCACCATCCTCACCCCCAACAGCCTCGAGGCACGCCGCCTGGCAGGCGAAGAAAACGAGGAGGGCGGCGGTCCCGATCTCGCCGAATGCGCGAAGCGAATCATCGCGAGCGGGTGCGAGTACGTGCTCGTGACCGGCACCCACGAGAACACGTCCCAGGTCGTCAACACCCTCTACGGCCAGAACGGCGTGGTGCGCAGCGACAGCTGGCCGCGCCTGCCCGGCTCCTACCACGGATCGGGATGCACGCTCGCCGCCGCCATCGCCGCCACCGTCGCCAACGGGCTGGAAGTGAGCGATGCGGTCAAGGACGCGCAGGAGTACACCTGGCAGACGCTCAAGGCGGCATTCCGCCCTGGCATGGGCCAGCACATTCCGGACCGCTTGTTTTGGGCGCGCGACGAGGCCGAAACCGGTGGAGGCGGAGGTGGAGGCAAGGCGTGACGCGCGGGATCTCTGGGTTGTACGCCGTCACGCCCGACGTCGCCGACACGCCTCGCCTCATCGCCACGGCACAAGCGGCGCTCGCCGGTGGTGCACGCCTGCTGCAGTACCGCAACAAGTCGGCGGCTCCGCCCTTGCGGCTCGCGCAGGCGCGCGCCCTGCTCGCGCTGTGCCGGAAGTTCCGGGTTCCCCTCATCGTCAACGACCATCCCGATCTCGCCCTGGCCGCGGATGCGGATGGCGTGCACCTTGGCGCCGACGACGGTTCGCTCGCGGCAGCGCGCGCGCAGCTCGGGCCGGCACGACTCCTCGGCGCTTCGTGTTACGACCGGCTCGAGCTCGCGATCGAGGCCGAGCGTCTCGGCGCCGATTATGTCGCGTTCGGAAGCTTCTACCCCTCCCGCGTGAAGCCGGGCGCAGTGCGCGCGCCGCTCGCCCTGTTGCGCGAGGCCAGGCGCCGCCTGTCGATACCGGTGGTGGCGATAGGCGGCATCACGCACGAGAACGCGCCGCAGCTGATCGCCGCCGGAGCGCATTGCGTTGCTGTGATTTCCGCGCTGTTCGACGCGGATGATGTCAGGCTCGCGGCGCGGCGCTTCAGCGCGCTGTTTCCGCAGCCAGAGCCGGCAACGCGTCTTTCGTAGCCAGACACGATGAAACGCAGCCAAACGCTGTTCCGGCGCGCGCAGCTCGTCATCCCGGCCGGCGTCAACTCGCCGGTGCGCGCCTTCGGTTCGGTGGGCGGCACGCCGCCGTTCCTCCAGCGCGGCAGGGGCGCACAGGTATGGGACGCCGACGGCCGCGCCTACGTCGACTACGTCGGGTCGTGGGGACCGCTCGTCGTCGGCCACGCCCATCCCGAGGTCGTGGCCGCCGCGCAGCAGGCGGCCGAGCGCGGGCTCTCCTTCGGCGCTCCCACGGAGCCGGAGGTCGAGCTGGCGGAGCTGCTCTGCCGGCTGGTTCCGTCCCTCGAGCAAGTGCGGCTCACGAGTTCGGGGACTGAGGCGACCATGAGCGCGATTCGCCTGGCGCGCGGCCATACCGGCCGGCACAGAATCGTCAAGTTCGAGGGCTGTTATCACGGCCACGCCGACGCGCTGCTGGTCAAGGCGGGCTCCGGCGCGCTCACCTTCGGGCAGCCGTCTTCGGCGGGCGTGCCGCCGGCAACCGCCGCCGATACCGTGGTTCTGGAGTACAACAACGAGAGCGCGCTGGAGCAGGCCTTCGAGCGGGAGGGGGCCGCGATCGCCGCCGCCATCGTGGAGCCGGTCGCCGGCAACATGAATCTCGTGGCGCCACGGCCGGGTTTCCTCGAGTCGTTGCGCAGGCTCTGCACGCGCCACGGCGCCGTGCTTATCTTCGACGAGGTGATGACCGGCTTTCGTGTCGCGCTCGGGGGCGCGCAGGCGCTCTACGGCGTCACGCCCGACCTGACCACGCTCGGCAAGGTGATCGGGGGCGGGCTGCCGGTCGGTGCGTTCGGCGGGCGCCGCGACATCATGCAGGCGATTGCCCCGCTCGGGCCGGTGTACCAGGCGGGCACGCTTTCCGGCAACCCGGTCGCGGTCGCCGCGGGGCTCGCGACGCTCAAGCTGGTTCAGGCGGCCGGATTCTACGACCGCCTCGCGGCAACGGCGCGCGCGCTCTGCGAAGGGCTCGCTCGCGCCGCGCGGGAGCAGGGCGTACCGTTTTCGGCGGCGAGCGTCGGCGGCATGTTCGGCATCTTCTTCCGCTCGACCCCGCCCGCGAGCTTCGCCGAGGTCCTGCAATGCGACCGGGAAGCGTTCAACCGCTTCTTCCACGCCATGCTCGGCGCCGGAATCTATCTTGCGCCCTCGGCTTATGAGGCGGGATTCGTTTCCTCCGCTCACGGCGAGGCGGAGATCGCGCGCACGATCAGCGCCGCCAGAACGGTCTTTGCGGGCCTGCGATCCTGACGCGCCCTGCGGTGCGGGCCGGGATCAGCGAAGTCCGGCGATATATTCGGCGAGCGCAGCGATCTCCCGGTCCGAGAGCTTCGCCGCCACGGCGCGCATCATGCGATTCGGATCGTTGGCGCGCTCGCCCACGCGAAACGCCCGCAGCTGGGCGGCAGTGTATTCCGCGAACTGCCCGGCCAGCAGCGGAAACTGGGCCGGGATGCCGCTGCCGTTCGGCCCGTGACAGGCGGTGCAGGCCGCCACGTTCTTCGCCGCGATGCCGCCGCGATAGATCAGCTGTCCGAGCCGGGCGAGCTCCGGGTCGCGCGCCGCGCGGGGCTTGCGTTTCTGGGCTTCGAAATAGACCGCAAGGTTGCGCAGCTCGCCGGCTGAGAGATTCTCGACCATCCCCCCCATGACCGCATTGGGCCGCTCGGGGGG
>JAHZNX010000199.1 GCA_020028375.1 Betaproteobacteria bacterium
TTTCGACGCACCCCTCCCCGCAGAATCGCCAGAAGGACCTCGAGGAATACGCGGCGCGGGTGATGCCGTTGTACGACGCCGCGCGCAAGCGCTGATCGAAATGATCGTCGTGCCGGACGATTACCCCTCGATCTTCGAGGGCTCGATCGCCCACGAGCGCGCACGCGCACTGGGAGAGGTGCGCGTCCACACTGGGCGCGGCGCGGAAGACGAAAGGGAGCTCGCGCGCCGCATCGGAGACGCCGCCCTCGCCGTCAACATCCGCTCCTACGCGCGTTTCACGGAGGGGGTAATCCGCGCCTGCCCCGGCCTGAAGATGATCTCGATCTGGGGCACGGGCACGGACAATATCGATCTTGCGGCGGCGGCGCGTCGCGGCGTGACAGTCTGCAACACGCCAGGCGTCAACGCCTACGCGGTGGCGGAGCACGCGATCGCGCTGATGCTCGCGGTGGCGCGCAGGATCCCGCAAGTTGACCGCGAGATGAGGGGCGGCGGATGGCCGCGCGACATGCTCGTGCAGCTCTACGGCAAGACGCTCGCTGTGTTCGGCTCAGGGGCGATCGGGGCGCGCGTCGCGCAGCTGGCGCGGGGCTTGGGTATGGAGGTGCTCACCTGGAGCGCACGCGGCGACACGCCGGCCGCGAAGGATGATTGCCTCCGCCGCGCCGACTTCGTCACGCTCCACCTGCGGCTCGCGCCGGAGACGCGCGGCTTTATCGGGTATAGGGAGTTCGCGCTGATGAAGCCGGAAGCGTTCCTCATCAATACCGGCCGGGGAGCACTGGTCGACCGGGACGCCCTGCTCGAGGTTCTTGGCAGCCGCAGGATTGCGGGCGCCGGGCTCGACGTCTTCCACGAGGAACCGGTGAAGCCCGGCGACCCCCTGCTCGCCAGTCCTTACACCGTGATCTCTCCCCACAACGCGGGCCAGACGCCGGAGGTGAGGCGCGACGGCCTGCTGGCCGCGATCGAGAATGTCGAGAATTTCCTCGCCGCCAAACCGACGAATGTCGTCCTCGCGTAGGCGGGGATCCAGGACGCAGTGAGCTTTCTAGATTCCCGCTCCCCGCCTGATACCGCGGGGACAGGCTTCGCGGGAATGACGAACGCTGTGATCAGCGCGTCAGTCGAGCACGTGCGATACGAGGCCGTCCGCCAGCTTGGGCTCGAACCAGGTGGATTTCGTCGGCATGACCTTGCCCGCATCGGCGACGGCCATCAGGTCATCCATGCGCGTGGGATGGAGGGCGAATGCGGCGGCCATCTCGCCGCTGTTCACGCGCTTCTCCAGCTCCGCGAGACCGCGGATGCCGCCGACGTAGTCGATGCGCTTGTCGTGGCGCAGATCCTGGATGCCGAGGATCGGTCCGAGCAGTTGGTCGGACAGCAGCCTCGCGTCGTGGCGCGCCACGGGATCGTTTGCGGGAATCAGCTCGCGGCGGATCGCCAGGCGATACCACTGGCCGGACAGATACAGGCCGAATTCGGCCGGCCGCGTCGGCTTCACCGGCACGGGGCTCGCCTCGACGGAAAATTGTTCCCGCGCGCGCGCCAGGAAAGTCCCGGCGTCCATCCCGTTCAGGCCGGCGACGACGCGGTTATAGTCGAGAATCTGCAGCTGGTGATGCGGGAAGATCACCGTCAGGAAGTAATTGTAGTATTCCTCGCCGGTGTGGCGCGGATTGGCGTCGCGGCGTGCAGCGGCGATGCGCGAAGCCGACGCCGAGCGATGGTGGCCGTCGGCGATGTAGAGAGCGGGCAGGGCGTCGAAGGCGCGGGTCAGTCGCGCCTGGATCCCGGCATCGCGCACCACCCATAGCGAGTGGCGGACGCCGTCATCGGCGATCGCGTCCGCGTCGGGTGCGCCGGCCGAGCAGCGGGCAAGCATGTCGTCCACCTCCGGCGCGGCGGGGTAGGCGACCATGACGGGGCCGGTCTGGGCATTCAGAGCGTCGATCTGGCGCACGCGGTCGTTCTCCTTTTCGGTCTGCGTGTGTTCGTGCTTGCGGATGCGGTTGCTGTCGTACTCCGCTACCGACGCCGCCGCCACCAGGCCGGTCTGGGCGTGCCTGCCCATCACCAGGCGGTAGGCGTAGTAGCAGGGCGCCGGGTCGCGGGCGAGTATGCCTTTACGCATCATGAGGCCCAGGTTTTCCGCCGCCTTGGCATAAACCTGGGGCGAATGGACATCGGTTCCTCTCGGGAGATCGATCTCAGGCTTGGATATGTGCAGGAAGCTCCATGGCTTGCCGGCGGCGCGCGCGCGCGCCTCGTCGCTCGACAGCACGTCGTAGGGCGGCGCGATGACTTCGGCGGCGCGGCCAGCAGCCGGGCGCAGGCCGGCAAAGGGTCGGATCAAGGGCATGTCGGTTGCCGTTTCTCGTTACTCGTTGCTCGTGATTCGTTATTCATATCAGCTGTGATTCAACCACTGCCAGTTTCTCTTGGCGTGCTCGGCGGTTCAACTATTTTGGCGGTTAGGGCACGATCGTACCCGGCTGCGCGAGCCAGCGGCGGCGCAGCGACCGGCCTGTGAACAAGCCCGCGAGAAAACCGACCGCCGCGCCCATCAGGAGGGTATCGGCGCCGAGCGTCCGCAGGTAGCGCGGGTCGATGCTTTGCGCCTGCGCGATGTAGCGGGCCTCCTGCTCCCCGCCGCCGGTGCGCCACCTCAGATCCACGGCTTGCCGCGATTCGGGCGCATCCGTGACCGTGAACGACGCTTGGCCGGCGTCGCCGATCGTCACGCGGGCGGCCCGCTCGGGCAGGAGCAGGCTCGCCGCGGGGCGCTTCTCGGCCACGCTCGGCCACTCGCTCCACGGCACCACGAAATAGTTCCGCTGTTCCGGCCGGTCGCGATCTCCGTCGTAGGCGATCACCGGGAATCGCGCCGGGGGCGCGTCGCCCTGCGCATGCTGCCATGCCGACGCCTGCGAGATGAAATAGCTCGTGAATGCCGTCACCAGCAGGAACACCACCAGCTCCGTGGCGAGCACGGCGGCGCGCAGGACCGAGCGATTCATGATGGCCACGGGCGAAACTCGCCGGTTCGCGGTTCGAGCTGAAGAATCTCGCCATCGTGTATGCGGTATACCCAGCCGTGCAGGGCGAGCTTGCCCTGCCTCAGCCGCCGAGCCACCGACGGATGCGTTTCCAGGTGCTCGAGCTGGACGATGACGTTGAGCTCCGTCAGGCGCTCGAGCCTCTCCCGCTCCGTCAGGCGCGCCGCGCGGCCGAGCATCCGCCGCGAGCGGTTGCCGTAGGTCAGCCAGCGCTTCACTGCCGGGACAGTTGCAAGCTTTTCGGGATGGAGGATGCCTGTCACTGCCCCGCAGTCGGAGTGGCCGCATACCACGACGCGTTCGATGTTAAGAACATCGACTGCGTATTCGATGCTGGCCGAGACGCCGACAGCGCGCCGGCTGTAGACCGGAACGATATTGCCGGGGTTGCGCTCGACAAATAGATCACCGGGCCGGGTCTGCGTGATGAGGGAGGGCACGACGCGCGAGTCGGCGCAGGTGATGAACAGCACGCGCGGCAGCTGGCCTTTGGCGAGCTTGCGGAACAAGGAGTGATTGCGGCGAAAGCCGTGCCGCTTGAAGCGATTCACCCCGCGCTCGAGAAAATCCATGATCCTGTCGGTCGGATGCGGCGGTTCGGCCGTTTCCGGCGAAGCTTACGCCAATTCGCCGAAGGCTTCGCGCACTGCAGCGACGCGGGCCTTCACGTCGGGGAGCTTGAGCTCGATGCGCAGCTTGTCCTGCCCCGCAAGGCGGTAGTGCTGCTTCTGCCGCACGAGGTTCAGCACCCGGGCCGGCTCGATCGGGGGCTTCGCGACGAATTGCAGCTGGATCGCCGTTTCGGCTGCGTCGATGCGTGCGATGCCGAGCGGCTGGCCAAGGACGCGCAGGCGGTGGCATTCGATCAGCGTCCGGGCGGGCTCGGGCGGAGGGCCGAAACGGTCGACCAGCTCTTCGCGGAGCCGATCGAGCGCCTCCAGAGTCTCGCAGTTGGCGAGCCGCTTGTAGAGCACCAGCCGCTCGTGCACGTCGCTCACATAGTCCGCCGGCAGGAGCGTCGGCACGTGCAGGTTGATCTCGGCGGTGACGGCGAGCGGCGCCGCGAGATCGGGCTCGCGCCCGCTCCGGAGCGAGCGCACCGCCGCGTCGAGCATGCGCACGTAGAGGCTGAACCCGACCTCCTGCATCTCGCCGCTCTGGGATTCGCCGAGCACCTCGCCCGCCCCGCGGATCTCGAGATCGTGCATCGCGAGGAAGAAGCCGGAGCCGAGCTCCTCCATCATCTGGATCGCATCCAGCCGCTTTCTCGCCTGTGCGGTGATGCCGCCTTCGTCGGGCAGCATCAGGTAGGCGTAGGCCTGGTGGTGCGAGCGGCCGACGCGCCCCCGCAGCTGGTGCAGTTGCGCGAGCCCGAATTTGTCGGCCCGGTTGATGATGATGGTGTTGGCGGTGGGCACGTCGATCCCGGTCTCGATGATGGTGGTGCAGAGGAGCAGGTTGAAGCGCTGCTGGTAGAAGTCGCGCATCACGTGCTCGAGCTCGCGCTCGCGCATTTGCCCGTGCGCGACGCGGATGCGCGCCTCGGGCAGGAGCTTCCCGAGCGATTCCTCGACGTGGCGGATGGTGTCGATGTCGTTGTGCAGGAAATAGATCTGGCCGCCGCGCTTCAGCTCCCGCAGCGCCGCCTCGCGGATGAGCGGGCGGCTGTGGCGGGCGACGAAGGTCTTGAGCGTGAGCACGTCCACTTCCGCACGCAGCGCCTTCAGCCGCTCCTTCTGCGTCACGCCGAAGCGGTGCTCCTCGTCGATGATGACGAGCCCGAGCTGCCTGAACTTCACGTCGCGGGAAAGCAGCTTGTGGGTGCCGATCGCGATGTCGACGCGGCCTTCGGCGAGGCCCGCGAGCGCGCCCGAGGTTTCCTTCCCGGTGCGAAAGCGTGAGAGCTCGGCGATCCTGACCGGCCAGTCGGCGAAGCGGTCGGAAAAGGTATTGAAGTGTTGCTCGGCGAGCAGCGTCGTCGGCACCAGTACCGCGACCTGCTTGCTGTCGGCGACCGCGACGTAGGCGGCGCGCAGCGCGACTTCCGTCTTCCCGAAGCCGACATCGCCGCAGATCAGGCGGTCCATCGGCTTGCCGCTCTTCAGGTCGTCGAGCACGGCGTTGATCGCGGCCGCCTGGTCGGGCGTCGCCTCGAACGGGAAGCCCTCGGCGAAGCCCTCGTAGTCGTGGGCCTTCACCTGGAACGCGTATCCCTCCCGCGCGGCGCGCCGGGCGTAAAGCCCGAGCAGCTCCGCCGCGGTGTCCCGGACCTGTTTCGCTGCCTTGCGCTTCGCCTTTTCCCACTGGCCGCTGCCGAGCTGGTGCAGCGGCGCGGCTTCCGCCGGCGCGCCGCTGTAGCGCGAGACGAGGTGCAGGCTCGAAACCGGCACGTAGAGCTTGTCGCCGCCGGCGTATTCGAGGGCGAGGAACTCGGTCTCGCCGTCGCCGAGGTCGAAGGTCATCAGGCCGGTGTAGCGGCCGATGCCGTGGCTCTCGTGCACGACCGGGTCGCCGGGCTTGATCTCGGAGAGGTCACGCAGCATGCCCTCAGGGGAGGCGCGCTGCGCGGCCTCGCGCCCGCGCCGCGGACGCGCCTGCTGGGCGTAGAGCTCGTTCTCCGTGATGACGGCGATCGGCGGCGCGGCCAGCACGAAGCCCGAATGCAGCGGGCCCACGCCCAGCATGAAGCGCTCCGAAGCGTCGCGGAAGCCCGCGAAATTCTCCGCGACCGCTGGCTTCAGGCCGTGCTCGTCGAAGTACTCGAGCAGCGTCTCGCGCCGGCCCGGGCTCTCCGCCAGCACCAGCACGCGCCCTGTGAACGCCGCGGTGAAGGCACGCAAGCCATGCAGCGGGTCGTCGGCTCGCCGCTCCACCGCGAGTGGCGGCAACGGTGCTGTTACTCCTGTTTCCGCCGCTAGCGAGTTACGAGTTTCCAGTTGCGAGTTTCGAGTTGAATCGGGAGTAACACCACCTTCTGAACTGGAAACTGGAAACTGGGAACTCGAAACTGGCTGGAGTTCGACGCGCGCGTAAGGCTTGATCGCGCCGAAGAACTGGTCGGTGGTCAGAAACAGTTCGTGCGGCGGCAGGGCGGGGCGGTCGTGGTCGCCGCGCAGCACCGCGTAGCGCGCGTGCGTGTCGCTCCAGAACTGCTCGATGGCGTCCTGCAGGCCGGGCTGGACGCACAGCAGCGTGTCCGGTGGCAGGTAATCGGTGATGACAGCCGTTTTCTCGAAGAACAGCGGCAGGTAGTACTCGATGCCGGCGGCCACCACGCCTTTCGAGACATCCTTGTAGACGCGGCTGCGCGACGGATCGCCTTCGAAGGCCTCGCGGAAGCTGCGGCGGAACCGCGTTTGGGCTTCCTCGTCCAGCGGGAACTCACGCGCCGGCAGCAGCCGGACCTCGTTCACCTTGTAGATCGAGCGCTGGCTGTCCACGTCGAAGCTGCGGATGGTTTCCACCAGGTCGTCGTCGAGCTCG
>JAHZNX010000025.1 GCA_020028375.1 Betaproteobacteria bacterium
GCCGGCGGCGACGGCGCTGCGGGAGGGGGTCAAAGCGGGCGAGCTGCCCAAGGGCACGCTGGAAGGCCTGAACGACTGGAAGCGCACCGGCTACGGCGGACCGTGTCCCCCGATCGGGCGCCACCGCTATTTCCACAAGCTCTACGCGCTCGACACTGCGCTGCCCGCCATGGAGAGCCCCACGAAGACCGAACTCGAGCAGGCGATGAAGGGGCACTTGCTCGAGAAAGCGGAATTGATCGGCACCTACCAGAAATCTTAGGGATCAGCAGGAAACACAAGCTCCCCTCCTGCCGGAGGAGGGGTGGCGCGAAGCGACGGGGTGGTGGGAGCAATGCGTTGCTGTCTAATTCGAATAAAGGGAGACGCGGTTGGAGGCATCGCTCGCTGAGCTAAAGATCGAAATCGACATGCTCGCGGCGGGCGCGGAGCGTATCGTCGGCAAGAACCTGCCCCTGGACGTCATCGCCCGCGACGTTATTTTTGGCGAAGGTCCGGTGTGGGACGCCAGCAACAAGCAATTGTTCTTCACCGACATCATCGGCGACACCATCTGGAAGTGGAAGCCGCGGGCCGGCCTGAAACCGGTTCTGCGCCCGTCGGTCAAGGCGAACGGGCTGGCGCTCGATCGCGAAAACCGGCTGCTGGTCGCGGGCTGGGGCGGGCGCACCGTGTTCCGCTTCGAGAAGAATGGATCGCGCACCACGCTGGCCGACCGCTGGGAGGGCAAGAAGCTCAACAGCCCGAACGATATCGTGGTGAAGTCGGACGGCTCGATCTGGTTCACCGACCCGCCGGGCGGGCTGCTCAACGTCGGCATGGT
The DNA here is from genome assembly GCA_020028375.1 of Betaproteobacteria bacterium. Lineage (GTDB taxonomy): Bacteria > Pseudomonadota > Gammaproteobacteria > Burkholderiales > SG8-41 > SG8-41. The sequence continues at coordinate 824 of JAHZNX010000025.1, forward strand.
CGGCGACGACCTGCAGCGCTATCTCGATATCCAGGGCGTGTTCCGGGTTTCACCCGACGGCAAGGCCATGACCGTCGCGACGCCCGGGTTCATCTATCCCAACGGTCTGTGTTTCTCCCCGGACGAAAAGCTGCTTTACGTGAACTGCAGCCGCGAGCGGCTGATCCGTGTCTACGACGTGAGTCCTGACGGCAGCCTGGGAAAAGGGCGGCTCTTTCACCAGTACCTCAGTCCGGAGCGCGGCGTACCGGACGGCATGAAGTGCGACGTGGAGGGCAACGTCTATTGCACGGGACCGGGCGGCATCTACGTGCACGACCCGGCAGGCAAGGTGCTCGCGCGCATCAGGACCCCGGGGCACCATCCGACGAACATCGCGTGGGGGGACGACGACTGGCGCTCGCTCTACATCACCATGATCGGTTCCGTGGTGCGCACGCGGCTGGGAATCGCCGGCGTGCCGTCGACGGGGACGGAGCCCGGTTTCCAGTCGAAATGATTCGGTCAATGAAATGATTGAAGGAAACCGGGCTCCGTCCCCATCTTGGACTTTCGAACTCGTCGCCGGCCCCTACAAGGGGAGGACCGGCGGTCTCGCGTGGGACGGAAGCGCGATGCTCTTCAGCGCGGTGGCGGAGGAGCGAATACTGCGCTTTGATCCGGCTACCGGGAAGAGCGATGCCTTCCGCAAGTACACCGGGCGCACCAACGGTATCGCCATTGCCGCGGACGGCGCCGTATTCGGCGCGCAGGAGGGCGGCAGGCGCGTTGTCCATTTCCTGAAGGGCGGCTCGACGGCGCCGACCCACGACCTGCTGGGGGGCAAGCATCACAACCAGCCGACCGACGTCATCGTGGACCGCAGGGGGCGGGTGTGGATCGCCGATGCCTACAACGGCACGCCGCCATACGGCCCGCCGGTCTACCCGTTTCTCGAGTACGCCTCCGTGCTGCGGCTCGAGCGCGATCGGCGCCGCGCGTGGAAGCTCGGGCGCATCACGCACGACACGAGGGGACCGCGCTCGGTGTTGCTGTCGGAGGATGAGAAGACGCTGTACGTGGCGGACGGCGACGCCGAACGTGGCGATCAGAGCCGGCTCTGCGGCTACCCGGTAAAGCAGGATGGAAGAATCGGCCGGTGCATGGTTCTGCTCGAGTTCGCGCCCGCCGAACGCGGCATCGAGGGCATGTGCCTCGACAGCGAAGGCAACATCATCGCGTGTGCAGGGTGGAAGAAGGGCGGCCTCGGGCCGATGATCTACGTGCTGTCAGCGTCTGGCACCGTGCTGGAGACGCACACGACCCCCGCGGACCTGCCAATGCGGTGCGCGTTTGGTGACGCTGGACTGACGAGCCTTTATCTCACCGCCGGCGACGGCGGGCTGTATCGCGCGCGGGACATCGGCCGCCGCGGGCTTCGGCGCCAGAGCGCGTGACTCGCGACTCGAGACTTGTGTGAGTACAGCGATCGGATGTGCGGCCGCTCTGGTGCTGGGCGCAAGCACCGTGCATGCGCTGGCAGCGACGGCGCAAGGCTATCCGGCCCGGCCGATACGCATTATCGCGTTGAGTTCGCCCGCCTCGGGTCCCGACATCGTCGGGCGGCTGATAGGCAATAAGCTGACCGAAGCCTGGGGCCAGCAGGTGATCGTGGACACGCGCCCCGCCGCGACCGGTATTATCGGCAGCGAAATCGCCGCGAAAGCGGCGCCCGACGGCCACACGCTGCTGATCGTGACCGCCCAGGCCGTGATCGTTTCCGTCATGTACGAGAAGCTGCCCTACGACCTGCTCAGGGATTTCGTGCCCATCAGCCTGATCGCATCGACGCCGTTCCTGCTCCTGGTCCATCCCACCGTGGCGGCAAAAACAGTCAAGGAACTGATCGCGCTGGCGAGATCGAACCCGGGGAAGCTCTTCTATGGTTCCGGCGGTTCCGGTTCGCCCCCGCACCTCGCCGCCGAAATATTCAAGAGCATGACGGGTACCGACATGGTGCATGTGCCGTACAAGGGGATCACCCCGGCGCTGATGGACACCGTGGGCGGGCAGGTGCAGATGGTGATTTCCGTCATTCCCGCCGCGCTTTCCACGGTGCGGGCGGGCAGGGTGCGGGTGCTCGGCGTGACCAGCGCGCAGCGCACGCCGCTGGTTCCGGACGTTCCCACGATCGCGGAGACGGTTCCCGGCTACGAGTTCATCGGTTGGTACAGTCTCGTCGCGCCAGCAAGGACGCCTCCCGCGATCCTCGCCCGGCTTAATGCGGAGGTGGTCAAGGCGGTGAAGACATCGGAACTGGGGGAGCGGCTCTCCAATCTGGGCGCCGACCCGATCGGCTCGACACGGCAGGAGCTGGCGGCGTACCTGCCGCGCGAGATCGAGAAGATGCGCAAGGCGGTGAAGGATTCCGGCGCGCGTCCGGACTGACTACAGGGAGAATGGGACCATGCCCAGGATGACGGGGTCGCGGCTGTTCGCGGAGATGCTGAAGGGTTACGGGGTCACGCATGTTTTTTTCGTGCCGACCATCCTGATGGACGCGCTTGCTGACATGGACGACGTGGGCGTTCGCAAGATCCTGACGCACGGAGAAAAGGCGGCGGCGTACATGGCGGACGGCTACGCGCGCGCGCGGAATGGCCCCGGCGTGTGCATGGCGCAGCAGATTGGCGCATCGAACCTCGCCGCCGGCCTGCGCGATCCCTACATGGCGTGCGCGCCGGTCATCGCGATCACCGGGGGTCCCGCGACGGCGAGCCGCTACCGCGGCGCCTACCAGGAAGTGGAGGACTTCACCCAGTTCGACTCGGTGACGAAGTTGAGCCTGCGGGTCGACGACCTGGCCCGTTTTCCGGACCTGCTGCGCCAGGCGTTCCGCGCCGCAACCTCGGGGGCGCCGGGCCCGGTACACCTGCGCCTGCTCGGCTCGCACGGCCAGGGCGTCGAGGGCGAGGCCGATCTGCAGCCGCTCGTGGAGCCGCAGTTCTCGCGCCTGCCGGCGTTTCGGCCCGCGCCGGAAATGGAGCGTTGCCGTCAGGCCGTCGAAATGCTGTCCAAGGCACAGCGGCCGATCATCGTCGCGGGCGGCGGCGTGGCCGTATCCGGGGCACAGGCCGAGCTGGTCGAGCTCGCCGAGAAGCTGCAGGTGCCGGTGGCGACATCGCTCACGGCGAAGGGCGCGATCGCGGACAACCATCCGCTGTCCGTCGGGGTATGCGGCACCTATTCGCGCGCATGCGCCAACCAGGCGCTGGCGGAAGCGGACCTGGTATTTTTCGCTGGCACTCACGCCGGCGGGCAGGTGACGACCGTCTGGCGCATACCCGCGCCGGGGACCCGCGTGATCCAGCTCGACATAGATGCCCAGCAGCTCGGCAGGAACTATCCCAACGCGGTATCGCTGCTGGGCGACGCCAAGGCGGGATTGCGGCAGATGATCGATGCCGCCCAGCGCAGAAGCCCCGAGAGCGCGAAAGCCTGGATCGGGCGCGTGCAGCAGCTCACTTCCGAGTGGCGCGCTAAGACCGAGCCGATGATGAAATCGGACGCCGTGCCGTTGCGACCGGAGCGGATATGCCGCGAGATCACGCAGGCATTGCCCGCTAATGGCGTAGTGGTGTCCGATACCGGGCATGCCGGCATGTGGTCCGGCCAGATGATCGACATCACGCGGCCGGGCCAGCGTTACATCCGCTGCGAGGGGTCGCTCGGCTGGGGCTTGCCGGGCGCAATGGGCGTGAAGTGCGCGTTGCCCGACCGGCCGGTGCTGTGCTTCACCGGCGACGGCGGCGCCTACTATCACCTGTCGGAGCTGGAAACCGCCGCGCGCCACGGCATCAATCTCGTGGTGCTGATCAACAACAACAGCTCGCTCAATCAGGAGATCCCGCTGGTGAAGGCCGCGTACAAGGAGAAGCGGGACGACCTGTCCGGCGAGCTGTGGCGCTTCCGGAAGGACGCGGACCTGGCGAAAGTCGCGGAGGCGCTGGGATGCGCCGCGTTCCGCGTGGAGAAGCCGGGGCAACTGAAGGATCTGCTGCCGCGCGCTTTTTCCATGGGCAAGCCGGTCGTGCTCGATTGCATCAGCGACGAGCAGGCTCTCGCCCCGACCGCCTGGCTGCCGGGGGCGGCCCCGCGCGGGCATTGACCGGGCTCTGCCCGGCGCACGGGGGAAGCTACATGCGGTACCCGATCAAGGAGGAGTTATGGAACGCGCATTTCGAGTCGCTCTGCTGCCGCTGATTCTGGCTGCCGGCGCCGCGCCAGCTCTCGCGCAACCGGGATATCCGGTCAAGCCGATCCGGCTGATCGTTCCGCTGGCGCCGGGCGGCCCCAGCGACATCCTGGCACGCACGATGGGGCAGAAACTCACCGAGAGCCTGAAGCAGTCGGTGATCGTGGAGAATCGCACCGGGGCCGGCGGCACGATCGGCATCGACGCCGCCGCGAAATCGGCGCCGGACGGCTATAACCTGTTGCTGGTGGCGGTTGCCTCCTACACCATCAACGCGAGCCTTTACCCGAAGCTGCCGTACGATCCGCACAAGGACCTCGCGCCGGTGACGATCCTGGCGGGCGCGCCGTACATCCTGGTCGTGCATCCGGCGCTGCCCGTGCGCAACCTCAAGCAGCTGATAGCGCTCGACAAGACGCGACCGGGCGAGCTCAATTACTCCTCCGGGGGCGCCGGCACCGGCCCGCACCTGGCGACGGAGGTGCTCAAGGCTAACACGGGGATGACGGCTGTTCACATCGGCTACAAGGGAGCGGGTCCCGCGCTCACTGATCTCGTCGCCGGCCACGTGCAATTCCAGCTTGCGAACATGATCGCGAGCCTGCCGCTCGTGAAGAACGGCAGGCTGCGCGGAATCGCCGTCAGCGGCTCCCGACGGTCGCCGGCATTGCCCGATGCTCCGACGATTGCGGAATCCGGCGTTCCCGGGCTGGAAGAAATCGGCGGGCACATGATCATGGTTCCCGGGGCGACGCCGCGGGAGATCGTCGTGCGGCTGCATGAGGAGCTGATCAAGGTGCTGCAACAACCGGAGGTGAAGGCGCGCCTGGAAGCGGAGGGCGCGGAGATCTTCGGCACGCCGCCGGATCAGGCCGCGGCGATCATCCGCTCCGAGATCCGGAAATGGGGACCGGTGATCGAGCGCCTGGGCCTGAGAGCGAACTAGAAGCCGGGCTTGCGGAAGACCACGATCCGGTTGGAATTGGTGCCGAGGCGGTTGTTCTTGACGCCCCAGATGTTGGCGGTCTTGGTAAAGCGCTGGGCATTGATCAGGATCGCGGAGCAGTCGAAGCCCGCTTCGATTCCCAGCGGAACGACCGTTTCCTCGAGTTTCACCTCGCCGCGCCGCACTTCGCCGACCTCGAATGCGAGCCATCCGCCCGGCTGGGTCGCGCGGTAGAGCTCCCGCAGCACCGCGGCCATTGCCCGCGACCATTCCTCGAGCGTCCGGCTCATGGTGATGCGCGCGTTGACGGCCTCCGCGTCGAGCCCGTTGAACCAGCAGCGCAGCCAGTTGTCGCGCGCGTATTGCACGACGTCGAGGAACGGGGGTGAAGTGACGGTCAGCTGCACGCTGCCGGTGGCGATCTCAGGTGTGGCCGCCGCCTCGTTCAGCAGCAGGCAGGCGTTGAGAGCTGCCGCGCGCAGGCGCCAGCGGTCGGCGGCGGTGAGCCGTCCCTGCAGCTGCAGGGACTTCTTGAGTATCAGCGCGCGGATGTCCCGGTACTCCGGCTCCTGCTTCAGGCGCGCGTTGATGCGGAGCTGGTCTTCCGGCGCTACTGCCTGGTTGGGCGGCAGCGTGTACACCGAGAAGAAGCCGGGCGAGTGGCCCGTCAGGCGGTTCGTCGCCACCATGCGGATCCAGCGGTCGACCGCGTCCTCCTCCCCGCTCATGAGGCGCCGATACAGGTGCTCGCGCAGCCCCAGGATCTCGTATTCGGTATCGGGATGGAAGAACATCGAGAGATCGAGGCCGCTCCTCGGCCGCGCCGCGAACTTCAGCGTCCTCAGCCGAGCATCGATGTCCGCGATGGACGGCATTTCCAGCCGCGGCCACGTCAGGATCGAGGAGAGGGGGTTGACGTCGTTGGCGGCGACGTTGCGGCCGTGCAGCGCCGCCTCGATCGCTGTCGTGCCGCGGCCGCTGAACGGGTCGTAGACGAGGTCGCCCTCCTGCGTCAGCCGTTCGATGAAGTAAGCCGGCAGCTGCGGCTTAAAGCACGCGCGGTAGGAGATCTCGTGGATCGAGCTCGCCTGCCGCTGGCGGCTCGTCCACAGCTCGGCTTCGTACACCGGGACGGACTGCGACGCCGCGAATCCCGCGGTTTTCTTGTCGCGCTCTTCGAAGCGACGCGCGATTTTGAGATTCCGCGACGCGGTTTGAGGATTCAGTTGGAGCATGATCGAGGCGCCCGTTGGTACGATCCGCGGGCAAGCGTACGCCTGATCGGAGAAAAGTACAAGCCCCCCGTGCGGAGGGATCAGCGCATCAGCGCATCGTCGAGCGCTTCGATCCAGTGCCGGACCGGCAGCGAGGTCGCCGTCTGCAGGTGCGCCTGGCAACCGATGTTGGCGGTGAGGATCGCGGCTGGCTGCCCGCCTTCGAGCGCGGCGATCTTGTTGGCCAGCAACCTTTGAGAGAGCTCCGACTGCAGGATGGAGTAGGTGCCGGCGGAGCCGCAGCAGAGGTGGGAGTCGGGCACCTGCGTCAGCGAGTAGCCCAGATCGGCGAGTAGCGATTCCACGCGGCCTGTCAATTTCATGCCGTGCTGGAGAGTGCAGGGGGCGTGGAACGCCACTCGCCGGGGAAGGGGGAAGGGAGAAGGGGGAAGGGCGGCTTTCAGTTTTCCCTTTTCGGCGAGGATCACTTCGCTGATGTCGCGCGTCAGGTCCGAGACGCGCTTCGCCTTGGCGGCGTAGGCGGGGTCGTGTGCCAGGTAATGGCCATACTCTTTCACGGTCACGCCGCAGCCGCTGGCCGCGATCACGATCGCTTCCGCGCCCTGCTCAATGTGCGGCCACCAGGCGTCTATCGTCCTGCGCATGACATCGAGCGCCTTGTCCTGCAGGTTAAGGTGAAACGACACGCCACCGCAGCAGCCGGCGCCCGCCGCGCGCAGGAGCGAGATCCCCAGCCGGTCGAGCACGCGCGCCGCGGCAGCGTTTGTCGCCGGCGAGAGGCTCGGTTGCACGCAGCCATCGAGGACAAGCATCTTGCGCGCATGAGTGGCGGCAGGCCACGGTCCGGCCGGCGCCGCTGCGGGCGGCACCTTGCGCTTGAGGGCGGAAGGCAACAGGGGGCGCGTCAGCTGCCCCATCCTTAACAAGGTTCCGAACAGGGTGGAACGGGAGATCACCGCATTCAACGCCCCGCGCCACGCGGATTCGACGGGCCCGCGGACGACGCGCTCCTCCACGAGATGCCGGCCGATGTCCACCAGGCGGCCGTAGCGCACGCCGGTCGGGCACGTCGTCTCGCATGCGCGGCAGGTGAGGCAGCGGTCGAGATGAAGCTGCGTCTTTGCCGTCGGCGTCGCCCCCTCGAGCACCTGCTTGATGAGGTAGATGCGGCCGCGCGGGCCGTCGAGCTCGTCGCTCAGGAGCTGGTAGGTCGGACAGGTCGCCGTGCACATGCCGCAGTGCGTGCACTTGCGCAGGATTGCGTCCGCCTCGCGTCCTTCGGGCGTATCGCGGATGAACTCAGCGAGGTTGGTTTGCATCGCTACTCATCACTCATCACCCATCACTCATCACGCACTTACAGGTCGGCATAGAGCCGGCCGGGATTCAGGATGCCGGCGGGGTCAAATGCCTGCTTGAGGTTACGGTGCAGCTTCATCAGCGCCGGCGGGAGGGGATGGAACACACCGATCGTCTTGTCCCCGCCCCGGAAGAGCGTGGCATGGCCTCCGGCGCGCGTCGCGGCGTCACGTACCGTTTTCGCGTCAGCGCCGGACTTAAGCCAGCGCAGCGCGCCGCCCCATTCGATGAGTTGCTGACCGGGGAGGGCGAGAGGCGGCGTCGTGGATTTGACCGACAGGCGCCACAGCGGCGCATCGCCCGCGAAGGAGGGATCGGTCTGCTCGCGGATTCCGGTCCAGAAATGCTCCGCCTGCGCTGGCGCTACCGGCGCGCCCCCGATTTTCTTCGCGGCGGCTTCCACCGCCACGCGCGCACCGGAAAGTCGCACGCCGAGGTCGCCATCGCGGTAGGCGGTGGCTGTAATGGGAAGCGGTTGCGCGGCCCACCGATTCATTCGCTCGATCGCTTCGGCCTCGGTGCACTTGAGGCGCAGCGTTGTTTCGGAGACCGGCAGCGGGAGCACCTTGAGCGAAACCTCGAGCAACACCCCGAGGGTGCCGAGCGAGCCCGTGATGAGGCGCGAGACGTCGTAGCCGGCGACGTTCTTCATGACCTGGCCGCCGAACCTCAGGTCATCACCCTTGCCGTCGAGGATGCGCACGCCCAGCACGAAATCGCGCACCGCGCCGGAGTAAGGGCGGCGCGGACCCGAGAGGCCCGTCGCGACGCAGCCGCCCAGAGTGGAGCCCTCGCCGAATTGAGGCGGCTCGAAGGCGAGCATCTGGCCCTTCTGGCGCAGCGCAGCTTCGATTTCAGCGAGCGGCGTGCCGGCGCGCGCGGTTATCACAAGCTCGGTGGGCTCGTAGTCCACGATGCCGCGATAGTCGCCGGTGTTGAGCTTGTAGCCGTGAACGGGGCCGCCGTAGAAGTCCTTGGTTCCGCCGCCGCGTATGCACAGGGGCCGCTTCTGCGCGGCCGCATCACGAATCAGCCGAGACAGTTTATCGATGATGTCTTGCATAACGCGTTCAAAAGCGGGGCAGGTCGGGAAACTTCTCTTGGCCACGGTGCACGTGCATCCGCCCGTATTCCGCGCACCGGTGCAGCGTCGGCACTGCCTTGCCGGGATTGAGCAGTCCATGCTCGTCGAAGGCGCGCTTGACGCGGTGAAAGGTCTCCAGTTCCGCCGACTTGAACTGCACGCACATCGAATTGATCTTCTCGACGCCCACGCCGTGCTCGCCAGTGATGGTACCGCCGACCTCCAGGCAAAGCTCGAGGATCTCCGCGCCGAAGGCTTCCGTGCGCTCGAGCTCGCCCGGCTGATTCGCGTCGTAGAGGATGAGGGGATGCAGGTTACCGTCGCCCGCGTGAAAAACGTTTGCGCAGCGCAGCCCATATTTCGTTTCGAGCCCCGTGATCTTGCGGAGCACCTCGCCTAGGCGCTTGCGCGGGATGGTGCCGTCCATGCAGTAGTAGTCGGGCGAGATCGCCCCCGCTGCGGAGAATGCCGCCATGCGCCCGGCCCAGAAGCGCAGCCGCTGGGCCTCGTCGCGCGAGACTTCCGTCTGCACCGCGCCGCTCTTCTCCATCACGTGCTGGACGCGCCGAACGTCATCGGCGACCTCCTCGCGCGTGCCGTCCGCCTCGCACAGCACCACCGCCGCGACGTCCGTGCGGTAGCCGGACTTAACGAGTTGTTCCACTGCCCGTGTAGCGGCCTGGTCCATTACCTCGAAGCCGGCGGGGACGATCCCGGCGGCAATGACATCAGCCACGGCCTGGCCGGCTTTCTCGATTTTATCGAACGCGGCCATCACGACCTGGGCGTATTCCGGCTTCGGGAGCAGCCGCACGGTCACTTCGGTGACCACGCCCAGCATGCCCTCGGAGCCGGTCATCAGCGCAAGCAGGTCGTAGCCAGAAGCGTCGAGCGCGTCGGCGCCGATCCCCAGGATATCGCCCTCGATGGTGGCTATGCGCAGCTTCAATATGTTGTGAACGGTGATCCCATACTTGAGGCAGTGAATACCACCGGAATTTTCGGCAACATTGCCGCCGATGCTGCAGGCAATCTGGCTTCCGGGGTCCGGAGCGTAATAAAGCCCGAGCGGCGCGACCGCATCCGAGATCGCGAGGTTACGCACGCCGGGCTGCACGCGGGCGGTGCGCGCCCGTTCGTCGACTTCGATGATGCGCATGAACTTCGCGAGCGAAAGCAGCACGCCGTTGCCAAGCGGCAGAGCTCCACCGGATAGCCCGGTGCCCGCGCCGCGCGCGACCACTGGTACCCGCATCTTGTGACACGTCCGGAGAATGCGGCAGACCTGCTCTTCGGTTTCCGGCAGCGCCACCACCATCGGCACTTGGCGGTAGGCGGTCAACCCGTCGCACTCGTAGGGCTTGACGTCCTCGTGATCGAACAGGATGGAGGACTCGGGAAGGAAAGCGCGCAGCGCCGTCACGACCTGGTGCTGTCGCACCAGATCAACCGGAGCCTCTTGCACCATCGTAGTCATATGTGGATTCCAGCCTTCGGTTTACGCGACTTGCGGCCCGGGTGCGCGCCAGATCTCGATCGCAGTTTGAGGCGTTTTGCGCCGTTCTCGATGTGGAGGTGGGCGGCTGCTCGGGACGCTTTTGGATCGCGCCTTTCGATCGCGTTCAGGATAGCCACGTGCTCGCCGTCAACCTCGGCAAGCTTGTCCTCGTATTTCGCAATGGAGAGGCGCGCCATGCGAATCACCTCCCGGATATGGCGGCCAACGAACTGCATGAAGCGCTGGAGCACCAGGTTATGGGTAGCGGTGGCGACTACCTCGTGGAAGCGGATATCGGCTTCGAGACCCAGCCCGCCGTCGCGGTAGGCGCTGCGCATGTCTTTGAGCGCGCGGCGCATGGCCGCCAGGTCGCGCGCGGTGCGGCGCCGGGCGGCGAGCTCGGCGCATGCCTGCTCGACGATGGTGCGAAGCTCGAGCAGGTCCTCGGTGGCCGCCGCGCCCGTTCCGGCGTCCAGATCCAGGCGGAATGCGACTAACCCCGGGTCTGCCGCTACAAAAGCCCCCTTGCCCTGGTGTGTCGAGACGTAGCCTTCGGACTTCAGGCGCGAAATTGCCTCGCGCACTACCGCCCGGCTGACCTTGAACTGCTCGCCCAGTTCCATTTCGGTGGGGAGGCGGTCGCCAGGCTTCCAGTCACGGGCGAGGATATGCGCAGTCAGCGACTGGGCGACCTCGTCCGCGAGGCAGTGGGGGCGGGCGACTGACTGGAGGGTGACCACGGCTACAAGTTGTCAGACAAGCTGACAAATTGTGAGCGCACGCAACCAGCTTGTCAACCGGGGCCTGATCGGGGCGCGGGCCGGACGGCCGCGCCCGGAGTAATGGGTAAGCGGTACTAGAATCTGGGAAGGTCGGGAAACTTCTCCTGCCCCCGATGCACGTGCATGCGGCCGTACTCCGCGCAGCGCGTGAGTGTGGGCACCGCCTTCCCGGGGTTGAGGAGCCCGCGCTCGTCGAAGGCGCGCTTCACGCGGTGAAAGGCCTCGAGCTCCGCGGGCTTGAACTGCACGCACATCGAGTTGATCTTTTCGACGCCCACGCCGTGCTCGCCGGTGATCGTGCCGCCGACCTCGAGGCACAGCTCGAGGATCTCCGCGCCGAAGGCTTCGGTTCGGTCGAGCTCGCCCGGTAGGTTCGCATCGTAGAGGATGAGAGGGTGCAGGTTGCCGTCGCCCGCGTGGAATACGTTGGCGCAGCGCAGGCCATATTTGGTCTCGAGCTGAGTGATCCTGCGCAGCACTTCGGCGATGCGCCGGCGCGGAATGGTGCCATCCATGCAGTAGTAGTCGGGCGAGATGGCGCCCGCCGCAGGAAACGCCGCCTTGCGGCCGGCCCAGAAGCGCAGCCGCTGGGCCTCGTCGCGCGAGACCTCGGTCTGCACCGCGCCACTCGCGTCCATCAGCTCCTGAACGCGCCGGATCTCGTCGGCCACTTCCTCGCGCGTGCCGTCCGTCTCGCATAGCAGGACCGCGGCGACGTCCGTGCGGTACCCGGCGCGTGCGAAACCCTCAACCGCGCGCGTTGCGGCCTGGTCCATCATCTCGAAACCCGCGGGGATGATGCCGGCGGCGATGACGTTCGCCACCGACTGGCCGGCCTTCTCGATGTCGTCGAACGCCGCCATCACGACCTGCGCGTATTCGGGCTTGGGCAGGAGCCTCACCGTGACCTCGAGGATCACCGCAAGCAGGCCTTCCGATCCCGTGATCAGCGCAAGCAAGTCGTAGCCCGCGGCATCGAGCGCCTCGCTCCCGATCTCGACGATGTCGCCTTCGACGGTGGCGACGCGCAGTCTCAGGATGTTGTGGACGGTGAGCCCGTACTTGAGGCAGTGCACGCCGCCGGAATTCTCCGCGACGTTGCCGCCGATCGTACAGGCGGACTGGCTGGAGGGGTCCGGCGCGTAATAGAGCCCGAGCGGCGCGACCGCTTCCGAGATCGCGAGATTGCGCACGCCGGGCTGCACGCGGGCGATGCGCGCCCGCTCATCGATCTCGACGATGCGCTTGAATTTCGCGAGCGACAGCAGCACGCCGTTGCCAAGAGGGAGCGCTCCGCCCGAGAGCCCCGTTCCCGCGCCGCGCGCGACCACTGGAACCTTGAGCGCGTGGCAGGTCTTCAGAATGCGGCAGACCTGGTCCTCGGTTTCGGGCAGCGCGACCACCATCGGAACCTGGCGGTACGCCGTCAGCCCGTCGCACTCGTAGGGCTTTACGTCCTCGTGGTCGAACAGGATGGAGGACTGGGGCAGAAAGGCGCGTAGCGCGGCGACCACTTCGCGCTGGCGGGCGAAGTCAACAGCAACCTGTTCGGCGACCGCGGTCATGAGAGGATTTTAGAACAAGAATCGGACAGGATCTTGTGTATTGCTACTCTGCCTTCGCGCCGGAGGCCTTCACGACTTTCGCCCATTTCGTCATCTCGGACTTGATGTAGGC
>JAHZNX010000026.1 GCA_020028375.1 Betaproteobacteria bacterium
GGCGATTCTGGTCATCGGCGGCCTGAGCTTCCTGGTGTGGGCGCACCACATGTACGTCAGCGGCATGAACCCGTACTTCGGCTTCTTTTTCGCCACCACTACGCTGATCATCGCCATTCCCACGGCCATCAAGGTCTACAACTGGGTCCTGACGCTGTGGCGCGGCAACATCCACCTTACCGTCCCGATGCTGTTTGCCATCGGCTTCATCTTCACGTTTATCAACGGCGGGTTAACCGGCCTGTTCCTCGGAAACCCGACCGTGAGCGTGCCGCTTTCGGACACCATGTTCGTGGTCGCCCACTTCCATATGGTGATGGCCATTGCGCCGATCCTGGTTGTGTTCGGGGCGATCTACCACTGGTACCCCAAGATCACCGGGCGGATGCTGAACGATACCCTGGGCAAATTTCACTTCTGGGTCACCTTCGTCGGGAGCTATGGCATCTACTATCCCATGCATTACCTGGGAATGATGGGCGTGCCGCGCCGGTATTACGCAATTGGAGGCACGGACTTCATCCCCGAATCGGCCCACTTCGTGAACGAGGGCATCACCATCGCCGCGTTGATCGTGGGTGCCGTCCAGATCGTGTTTTTTTACAACCTGATCTGGAGCTATTTCAAAGGCAAGCCATCGGGTGGCAACCCCTGGAACGCCACCACGCTGGAGTGGCAAACCCCCGACACCCCGCCGACGCATGGCAACTTCGGCCCGACACTGCCGCTGGTCTACCGCTGGGCGTACGATTACAGCGTGCCGGGCGCCAAGCAGGACTTCATTCCGCAAAACGTTCCACCGGGCGAGGCAGCCACCATTGCCAGGGGTAAGGCCTAGGCGCCCAGGGAACTGAGATATGCATGACTTTATTCCATTACTATTTTTGGGCGTATTTTTGGGCGGCTTAATGGCCGTCATTGTTTGGTGGCTATTAAAACAAACCATCAACGTCCAGCCCTGGGTGGCGCAGGGTTCCATCGCAGACGTTCACGGGGACGTACTGTCCCGGCCTACGGCGAAGCTCGGCCTGTGGGTATTTCTTGGGGTGGTGACGTCCCTGTTTGCGCTCCTGATCAGCGCCTATGCCATGCGAATGCACCTGGGGGACTGGAGCCCCATGCCGAAACCGGGACTGCTGTGGCTGAACACAGGTGTGCTGATCGTGACCAGTGTCGCCATGCAGTGGACGCGGGCTGCGGCAGATCGGGGACAGATAGACGGCGTGAGAAGCGGCCTGGTGGCCGGGGGCGTTCTCACCTTTACCTTCCTGGCCGGGCAGCTCATGGTCTGGCAACAACTGAACGCCTCAGGTTATTTTGTAGCGGCCAACCCGGCCAACGATTTCTTCTACCTGCTCACCGCGCTGCATGGTCTGCACCTGTTGGGCGGCCTGGTGGCCTGGGGCAGGACCACCGCCAAGGTGTGGCGCGGCGTTGAGGTCGGCAAGGTGCGCTTGAGCGTGGAGCTGTGCGCGGTGTACTGGCACTATCTGCTCCTGGTTTGGCTGGTTTTGTTCGCTGTGCTGTTGTCCACCTAAAGGAGATCAGAGTACATGGCGCAACCTGTGCTCACGAGCACGGGAGAATCCCTCCCGTTGCCTGAAGGCTTGCCAGGCATCGTCGCCGACTTGTCCTCGGACCAGCGGGCGTTTAAGAACGTTCCCTGGGGCAAGGCCATGATGTGGATCTTCCTCCTCAGCGATACCTTCATCTTCAGCAGTTTTCTGATCTCGTACATGACGGTGCGAATGTCCACCACGGATCCCTGGCCCAACCCCAGCGAGGTTTTCGCGTTGACGCTGTTCGGCGAGAAAATCCCCCTCATCCTGATCGCCATCATGACCTTCATCCTGATCAGCAGTAGCGGGACGATGGCCATGGCCGTCAACTTCGGCTATCGAAAAGATCGTGTCAAAACCTTTGTCCTGTTGCTGATCACCGCGGCATTGGGCGCCACATTCGTCGGGATGCAGGCCTTCGAGTGGACCAAGCTGATCGTGGACGAGGGGGTACGCCCCTGGGGCAACCCCATGGGCGCGGCCCAGTTTGGCTCGACCTTTTTTATGATCACGGGCTTCCATGGCACGCACGTGTCGTTCGGCGTGCTATTCCTGATCATCACGGCTATAAAGGTTATACGGGGAGATCTAGATAACGAACGGCCGGGCTTTATGACCGGCAGGAAAGGGAAGTACGAGATCGTCGAAATCATGGGCCTGTATTGGCACTTCGTCGATCTGGTGTGGGTATTCATCTTTGCAGTTTTCTATCTCTGGTAAGGCAAATCATGGCACACGCGGAACGGCAACAGCATGGTGCGGAAGGGCAACAGCATGCACACGTGGAAGGGCAACAGCATCCGATCGGCATTTATCTCAAGATCTGGGCATTGCTGTTTATTCTCAGCACCGCGTCTTATCTGGTTGACTACTTCCACCTTCAGGGTTACCTCAGGTGGTCGCTGATCATCGTGCTCATGTTGTTGAAGGCAGGGCTGATCGTTGCCGTCTTCATGCACATGCTCTGGGAGCGGCTGGCCCTGGTGTATGTCATCGTGGTCCCGCCGGTGTTGTTGATGGTGCTTCTGGGCATCGGGGCGCTTGAAGCGGACTACACCTTCTTTACGCGGGGCGTCTTTTTCGTGAAGGGATTGTTGTAGCGTAATCAGATCGAATTGCGGCGAGCCCATCCATTGTCGAACTCCGTTTCTTACTTCAAGAACCACCCATGACTGAAAAGCGCTACTCGGTGAACGTTTCGACCATTCTTGGGATCAGCGCAAGTGCAGTGCTGCTGCTGTTTATTTTCGTTCTTGTGACCCATCACCGCGACGTCCCTGACCGGGTCCGACAGCAGCGCAGCGCGCTGACGAGCAGCGGTTCAAGTGTGGCCGAGCGGATCAAACCCGTCGGGCAGGTCGTCGTCGCTGCGGCGGAGACTAAGAGTGAGCCTGTGAAAATCGCGGCGGCGTCGCCGAGCGCCCGCGACGGACAGCAAATTTACCAGGCCGCGTGCGTCGCCTGCCACGATGCCGGTATCGCCGGCGCGCCGAAGCTGGGTGACAAGGGCCAGTGGGCCAAGCGCATCGCCAAGGGCGTCGACACTCTGTATGCCAGCGCCGTCAACGGGATACAGACGAGCGCGGGCGTGATGCCGGCCAAAGGCGGGAACCCGGCGCTGAGCAACGCCGAGGTCAAGGCGGCCGTCGACTACATCGTGGCACGTTCGAAATAACCGGCAGAAGCCGAAGTGCTCGCCGACTTCCTCGCCGAGCGCAGCGTCTAAGCTGCGCGTTACGCACGATCCGCCATCGGCGCGGCGCAAAAAAGAAGGCAGCCTCGCGGCTGCCTTCGTGTTTGCCGGGTACCGCCTCGCGGCGGCGGCCCGATCTCGCGCTCAGGCCTTCTTCACGTACGCGGAACACCAGCCCTTCCCGGCCACCTGCTTGCCCGGGAAGATCGCACAGCCGCCCCATGCGTCGGTGGGTTTGCCCTGATACAACGTGCAGTTCGCACAGGTCTGTCCGGCCACGTATTTCGGGAACTTGGCTTTGTCTACCTTCGTCGCGTCATGCTTGTAGCCGAGGCTTTGCGCCTGCGCATCTTTCTCGTCCACCCTGGCGGCCTGCGCGGCGGCGTTGCCGACGCCGCCTGCGATCGCGGCCGACACCACCGCCAGCGAACCTGCCTTGAGGAAAGAACGGCGGCCGGTATTGATTCGGTTTTGCTTCATTTGACGGGTCTCCACACGGTTAATACAGCAGAAGAGTTTGCGTAACCATTATGTCAAAAAAGTTGGAACGGCACTAGCCCGCTCCGCGCGCAACCCGTTCCGCGGCGCATGATCAAGGACCTCACGCGCCTGCTCAGCGTCTCGCGCATCGGATAAGTGGGTATCCTGCCGTCCTTTTCCCGGCCGCGCGGGTGATGCTAAACTTCACCCTCTTAGAAGCGCACCGAGATCAAGCTAGATGCCTTCCAGCATTGCGGGCCTGACGTTCGCCTCCCGCTTCAGCCAGTTCTACCAGCTCACCAAGCCGCGCGTGGTGTCGCTCATCGTCTTCACGGCGGTGATCGGCATGTTCCTGGCGACGCCTGGCATGGTGCCGCTGCAGGCACTCGTCGCGGGCACCCTCGGCATCGCGCTCACCGCGGGCGCGGCCGCGGCGGTCAACTGCCTGGTCGAGCAGAGGATCGATGCGCTGATGACGCGCACCCGCGGCCGGCCACTGCCGCGCGGGCAGGTGACTTCGCTGCAGACGCTGGTCTTTGCCGGCATCGTGGGCGGAGCGGGGCTCACCATTCTCTACCAGTGGGTCAACGCGCTCACGATGTGGCTGACGCTCGCCACCTTCGTCGGCTACGCCATCATCTACACCGTGGTTCTCAAGCCGATGACGCCGCAGAACATCGTGATCGGCGGCGCGTCCGGCGCGATGCCGCCGGTACTGGGCTGGACCGCGGTCACCGGCGAGATCGCGGCCGACGCGCTGCTGCTGTTCCTCATCATCTTCGCCTGGACGCCGCCGCATTTCTGGGCGCTCGCACTCTACCGCAAGCACGACTATGCCAAGGCCGGTGTGCCGATGCTGCCGGTCACGCACGGGGACAAGTTCACGCGCCTGCACGTGCTGCTCTATACCGTGATCCTGACCGCGGTGACGCTCATGCCGTTCGTCACCCGCTTGAGCGGCGCGCTCTACCTCGCGGCGGTGCTCGTGCTCGATGCCGTATTCCTGTGGTATGCAGTGCGCATCTACGTTGCCTACAGCGACCGCCTGGCGCAGCGGACCTTCCGCTATTCCATCTTTTATCTCACCGCTCTGTTCGCAGCGCTGCTGCTCGACCACTATTTCCGTGTCGCGCTGTAACGGCGGCGGCGCGGGCCACGCTTGAAGAACCTCCTCGCAGCGATACTTTGGACGCTCGCCGCGGCGTGCCTCGGCGGCTGCGGCGACCGGCCCGAGGGCCCGAAGTTCAGGCTCACCGATGTCACCAGCGCGAATTTCGGAAAGGAGCTCGCCCTCACCGACCACGACGGCAAACCGCGCACGCTCGCGGATTTCCGCGGCAAGGTGGTGACCGTGTTCTTCGGCTTCACGCATTGCCCGGACGTCTGCCCGACGACGCTCGTGGAGATGGCGCAGGTCGTGAAGGAGCTCGGAACCGACGGCAGCCGGGTCCAGGTGCTGTTCGTCACGGTGGATCCGGAGCGCGACACGCAGCAGGTCCTCAAGCGCTACGTGCCGTCGTTCAACCCGGCTTTTCTCGGGCTGTATGGCGACGCCGAGGCAACCGCCCGCGCCGCAAAGGAATTCAAGGTCTACATCCAGAAGCAGCCGGCCAAGGACGGCCACTACAGCGTGGACCATTCCGCCGGCACCTACGTCCTCGACCGTGAGGGCCGGCTGCGCCTGTTTGCCGGGTACGGCGCCGGCGCGCCGGCGCTCCTGCACGACATTCGCATCCTGCTCGGCAAGTCCTAGCAAAAAAGAAAGCCCCGGCAGGGCCGGGGCTTCTTGCGTGTGCGGCAGGTGATTACGCCGCCTGGTGGCCGATGACGCCCTTCATCTTGGCGAGCGCCTTCGCCTCGATCTGCCGTATGCGCTCGGCGGAGACGCCGAACTCGGCGGCGAGATCGTGCAGCGTCGCGGAGTCCTTTTCGGCGAGCCAGCGCGCCTCGATAATCCGGCGGCTGCGCGGGTCGAGACCGTTCAGCGCTCGCTCGAGCCCCTCGCTGCGCAGGCGCGCGGTCTCTTCGTGCTCGAGGATGCGGCCGGGCTCGGCATCCTCGGCCACGAGATAGGAGATCGGCGCGAACCCCTCGTCCTCGTCGTCGCCTGCCGGCTCGAGCGCGATGTCCCTGCCCGTGAGGCGCGTCTCCATCTCGACAACTTCTTCGGGCTTGACGCCGAGCTGCTTGGCGACTGCTTTCACGTCCTCGGTGCCGAGGGTGGCGAGGCTGCGCTTCAAGCTCCTCAGATTGAAGAAGAGCTTGCGCTGCGCCTTGGTAGTGGCGATTTTCACGATGCGCCAGTTGCGCAGGATGAACTCGTGGATCTCGGCGCGGACCCAGTGCACAGCGAACGACACCAGCCGCACGCCGCGCTCGGGGTCGAAGCGCTTCACCGCCTTCATGAGGCCGATATTGCCTTCCTGGATGAGGTCCGCCTGCGGCAGGCCGTAGCCGAGATAGCCGCGCGAGATCGCGACCACTACGCGCAGGTGAGCGAGCACGAGCTCCCGCGCGGCCTCGAGATCGCCCTCGCCGTGGTAGCGCCGGGCAAGCTCCCGCTCCCGCTCCACGCTCAGGAGCGGGAAGCGGTTGACGGTCTGGATATAGGTTTCCAGGCTGCCGGCAACCGACGGGACTGGCAAAGCAAAACTCGTCATGGTGACCCCCTTGGAGGCGCTATGTTAGCACTCCAGACATGAGAGCGCCAGAACCCGAGAAAGTTCATTCTATTCATGGTCTTAACCACCCGATTCTGGCCGAAAAACGGCCACAAATCAGGGGGTTGTGAAGCCGTCCGGGGGCCGACGGGGCCGGGGGCTGCCTAGCGTGGCTCGATGCCGGCGAGATGCCGGTTGACCGAAAGCCAGGAGCCGAACCAGCCCAGGGCGGCCGCGAAGGCGAGCAGGCTCCCGCTGTCCTCAGGGTTGAGGTGCGTCAGTTCGATCTGGGCGGCATAGAGGCGGGACAGGTCGGCGAGCTCGCCGTTCAGGACATAGATGCCCGCCCCGATGATCGCCCACGCCGCCAGGCCGCCCGCGAACCCCTGCAGCGCGCCGTAGTAGAGGAACGGCCGGCGGATGAACGAATCGGTCGCGCCGATCAGCCGGGAGACCTCGATCTCCTCGCGCCGGGTGAGGATCTGCAGCCGGATGGTATTGAACGTCACGGCTACCAGCGCAAAAGCGAATAGCGTCGCCAGCAGCGATACCGCCAGCAGCGCGGCCCTGAGGCCGGCGTCGAGCCGGCGCGCCCACTCGGCATCGAGCTGCACGTGCGTGACCTTGGGCCAGCCGCGGACTTCGTCGCGCAGCTTTTCCAGTGCCTCCGGCGAGGTGTCGCGCGGCAGTACCACGAACGCGTCCGGCAGCGGATTGGCGGGCAGGCTGTCGACGACGTCGGCGAGCCCGGTGCTGGATCTCAGTTCCTTGAGCGCCTCCGCGCGCGGCACGTAGCGCGCCTCGCGCACGGTCGGATGCTGCCGCAGGCCTGCGGCGATCCGCTTGACTTCGGCGGGGCCGGCATCGAGCGCGAGGAAGACCGAGAGCTGCGGATCGGAGCCGAGCGAGCGCGTGAGCCCCTGCAGGTTGACGACTGCCACGTAGAGCCCGACCGGCAACGCGAGCGCGACGCCGATGACGCTCACGTTGAGGAGCGTCGCGATTGGCGTGCGCAAGAGCCGCGCGAGCGTCGTGCGCAGCGCATCGAGGTGGTGCCAGAACCAGGTCCTCATTTGGCCGCCTCTTCGGGCGCCATCGTAACGCCCATGCACTCGCGTCGGCGGCACGCGCCATGGCCCGCGGACGGCGGAGCAGTGCCTGCGCCCGTGGGGCGTAGGTTCGACCCGGAAGCGGGCCAAGCGCGCCGGCTTCGATCCGCGTTCCTGTGCGCGCCTGCGCGGTCGCATCCCCGAAAACGGGGCCCCTGCTCCGCGCTCCGGCGCGCCGGTCGCATCCCCGCGAAGGGCGCGCGTCGAGGGGCGGAAGAGGATCGCCGGAGAGCGGAAGAGGGGCCCCGGTGCTTTCCGGGGATCTGACCTCGCAGGCGATCATGGGCGGCGATCCTTTGCGTCTGACTCGGGTCGCATCCCCAAACACAATTGGGGCCCCTGCTCCACCTCGTCAGCCGCCCCTCTGGGGATCTGACCCCGGAGACGCGCATGGGATCGGCATTGGAACGACGCGCCTCTGATCGGCTCCACGGTCGCATCCCGCAAGCGGGTCCCTGCTCCACGTTCCGCCGATCCCTCTTCCACTCTCCGGCGGTTCCTGCTCCGCGGCTCATGTCGCCAACCTGCCTTCCTTAAGCACCACGACCCGCGGCTTCATGCGCGCCGCGAACGCAATATCGTGGGTGGCGATCACGACCGTCACGCCGACCTGGTTGAACGAGCGGAAGAGCTCGCCGATGCCGGCGGCATAGGCGGCGTCGAGATTGCCCGTCGGCTCGTCGGCGAGCAGGATCACGGGGCGGTGCACGATGGCGCGCGCGATGGCAAGCCGCTGCTGCTCGCCGCCGGAGAGCCGGACCGGGTGAACCTTCTCCTTGGCAAGGAGCCCCACCTTGTCGAGGGCCGCGCGCACCCGGCGTGCCGCATCGCGCCGCTCGAACCCGGTGACGGCGAGCGGCAACATCACGTTGTCGAACGCCGAACGGTCGAACAGGAGCTTCTGGTCCTGGAAGATGAGGCCGAGCTTGCGGCGCAGGAACGGCACCGCTCGCGGTCGCAGCGCCCCCACGTTCTGGCCGCTGACGACGACGCTGCCGGTCGTCGGCCGCTCGATCGCCGCCATGAGCTTGAGCAGCGTGGTCTTGCCGGCACCGGAAGGACCCGTGACGAACACGATTTCACCGGTGTTGATCGTCAGCGTCACGCTCCGCAGCGCCTCCAGGCCCCCGGGGTAGCGCTTGGTGACTTGACTGAATGAAATCATATGGTTACGCGACACGGCAGGTTGTGAGTAAGCACTCACCGGGGCGGCGAAAAGCAGCGGTCGACACGGATTTCGAAAGGACGTCGGCCGGCATCATCAGTCGAAGAGCGCCGCCACGAATTCCTCCGCGTGGAACGGCCGCAGATCGTCGAGGCTCTCGCCGACGCCAGCGAAGCGCACCGGGATCGGCCGCTCGCGCGAGGAGCTTGATCGCATGTGTGCGATGGCGGCGATGACGCCGCCCTTGGCGGTGCCGTCGAGCTTGGTGAGTATCAACCCGGTGACGCCGATCGCGGCATCGAACGCGCGCACCTGGGCGAGCGCGTTCTGGCCGGTGTTGGCGTCGAGCACGAGCAGCACCTCGTGCGGCGCCCCCGGCAGCGCCTTGGCGACCACGCGCTTCACCTTCTTGATTTCCTCCATCAGGTTGAGCTGCGTGGGCAGCCGTCCGGCCGTGTCCGCGAGCACCACGTCCGTGCCGCGGGCCACCGCGGCCTTGACCGCGTCGTAAATCACCGCCGCAGGATCGCCGGATTTCTGGGCAATCACGGCGACCCGGTTGCGCTCGGCCCACGAGGCAAGCTGCTCGCGCGCCGCGGCGCGAAACGTGTCGCCGGCGGCGAGCAGCACGGACTTGCCGCGGCTCTGGTAATAGTGGGCGAGCTTGCCGATGGAGGTCGTCTTGCCGCTGCCGTTCACTCCCGCGAGCATGATCACGAACGGGCGATGGGCGTCCACCTCGAGCGGCGCGGCAAGCGGCTCGAGCAGCTCGCGCAGCGCTTCCCGCAGCGCCTCGCGCAGCTGGGTGGACTCGGTGTAGCCCTCGCGGCGGGCGCGCAGCTGCAATTCGCGCAGCAGACTGGCGCTTGCCGCGACTCCGACGTCGGCGCCGATCAGCGCCGCTTCCAGCTCCTCGTAGAACGCCTCGTCGAGCGGGCGCGCCGCCCCCAGCAGCCCGGCGAGGCGGTCCCCGAGCTGCCGGCGCGTTTTGGCGAGCCCGTCCCGCAGGCGCGCGAGCCAGGGGCCGCCGTCGGTGGAGGAAGCTGTAGAACTAAACACGCTCCGGGCAGTCTAGATGCGGGTGGTGAGATCGGGGCCGGCAGCCATTGTGGATGGCCGGCATGCGAGTGGATACAATTCTAGCCTGAAATTCATTGCCGCCGCAGCGCAACCGCATGACATCCTTCAAGCATTTGATCCTCGCGCTGCTCGCGTTCGCGTTGGCCGCGGGCCCGGGCTTTGCCGCAAGCGACACGGCCGAGCACAAGCTCGGGAACGGCATGCGCGTGATC
Source organism: Betaproteobacteria bacterium (assembly GCA_020028375.1). Classification (GTDB taxonomy): domain Bacteria; phylum Pseudomonadota; class Gammaproteobacteria; order Burkholderiales; family SG8-41; genus SG8-41. The sequence continues at coordinate 9,959 of JAHZNX010000026.1, forward strand.
GTCAAGCCCGACCGGCGCGCGCCGGTGGCCGTGATGATGCTGCTTTACAGGGTGGGCAGCGTGGACGAGGTGAACGGCGTGACCGGGGTCGCGCACGTCCTCGAGCACATGATGTTCAAGGGCACCGCCGCCACGCCCGCGGGAGAGTACTCGCGCGCCATCTCGGTCGCCGGCGGCCGCGACAACGCGTTCACCAGCAGCGACTACACCGGCTATTTTGCCGTCCTGCAGAAATCGCACCTCGAGCTCGCCCTGCGGCTCGAGGCCGACCGCATGACGAACCTCACGCTCGCGCCCGAGGAGTTTGCGAAAGAGATCAAGGTGGTCATGGAGGAGCGGCGGCTGCGCACTGACGACCAGCCGCGCTCGCAGGTGTACGAGCAGCTGATGGCGACCGCATTGACCGCCCATCCCTACCGCAATCCGATCATCGGCTGGATGAGCGACCTGGAAAGCCTGCGCGTCGACGATGCCCGTGATTTCTACCGGCGCTGGTACACCCCCAACAACGCGACCCTGATCGTGGTCGGCGACGTGGAGCCGGATGGCGTGGTGGCGCTCGCCGAGAAGTATTTCGGCGCGATCCCACAGCGCGCGCTGCCCGAGCGCAAGCCGCAGGACGAGCCGCCCCAATTGGGAGCGAAACGCGTCACCGTCAAGGCGCCGGCGGAGCTGCCGTACCTGTTGATGGCGTTCCGCACGCCGGCGCTGCGCGATCCCGAGCGCGACTGGGAGCCGTACGCGCTGGAGATGCTGGCGGCGGTGCTCGACGGCAGCGAAGCGGCGCGGTTGAGCCGCACGCTGGTGCGCGAGGAGCGGATCGCGAGCTCGGCCGACGCGAGCTACGACTCGATCGCGCGGGGTCCCGGCTTTTTCTATCTCGGCGCGATCCCGACGCCGGGCCGGAGCGCGGCAGAAGTCGAGCAGGCCCTGCGGCGCGAGATGGCGAAAATCATCGAGCAGGGGGTGGACCAGGAGGAGCTCGACCGCGTCAAGGCCCAGGCGGTGGCGGCGCACGTCTTCCAGCGCGACTCGATGTTCTTCCAGGCGCGGCAGATCGCGTCGCTGGAATCGGCAGGCATCTCGCACCGCACGCTCGACCTGCAGCTGAAAAAGCTGCGCGAGGTCACGCCCGCGCAGGTACGGGAGGTCGCCCGCAAGTACTTCCGGGACGATGCCCTGACGATTGCCACGCTCGACCCGCAGCCGCTAGAGGGCGCCCGGCGCGCGAAGCCGTCCCTGCAATTGCGCCACGCGCAGTAAGGCAACTCGAACCACGGATAAATGCAGATGAGTCCTGGAAATCTGGGGCTGGGCCTGGCGGCGGCGCTTGCATTGGCGGCGGCCCCGGCGTGGGCGATATTGCCCATCCAGCAGTGGCAGGCCGCGAGCGGCGCGCGCGTCTACTTCGTGGAGAACCACGACCTGCCGATGCTCGACATCAGCGTGGAATTCCCGGCCGGGGCGGGCTACGACCAGCCGGCCAAGTCGGGTGTTGCCAGCATGACGCAGCGCCTGCTGAGAAGCGGGGCGGAAGGCATGAGCGAGGATGACGTCGCGCGCCGCATCGCCGACATCGGTGCCCAGCTCGGGGGGCGCTTCGACGCCGACCGCGCCGGGCTCTCCGTGCGCACGCTGTCGAGCGAGGCGGAGCGGCGCCGGGCGATCGACATCCTGGCGCGATCGCTGCGCGCCCCGGCTTTCCCGGGCGAAGTGCTGAACCGCGAAAAGGTGCGCCTGGTCGGGTCCCTCAAGGAAGCCGATACCAAGCCCGACACCATCGTCTCTCGCACGTTCTATCGCCTGGCGTACCGCGAGCATCCCTACGCCTTGCGCGCGAGCGGGGAGATCGAGTCGGTCGAGGGCATCACGCGCGAAGATCTGCTGGCATTTCACCGGCGCCACTACGCGGCGCGCTACGCGGTGGTGGCATTGATCGGCGATGTCACGCGCGCCCAGGCCGAGGAAATTGCCGAGGAATTGACGCGCGGACTGCCCGAAGCCAGCGGGCAGGAGCCAGAGCTGCCGCCGGTCGATCCCCTGGCGCAGGCGGCGACCCGCACGGTGCCGCATCATGCCGCCCAGGCGCACATCCTGATCGGGGCGCCGGGCGTCGCGCGTGCCGACCCGGACTACATCGCGCTCTACGTCGGCAATCACGTGCTCGGCGGCGGCGGGTTCGTCTCGCGCATCACGGAGGAGGTGCGCCAGAAGCGCGGCCTCGCCTATTCGGCCGCCAGCTATTTCTATCCCCTGCAACGCAAGGGCCCGTTCGTGATCAGCATGCAGACGCGCAGCGACCAGGCGGGCGAGGCGCTCAAGGTGGCGCGCGCGACGCTCGCGACATTCGTGAAGAACGGGCCCACCGCGGAAGAGCTGGAAGCGGCGAAGCGCAACATCGTTGACGGCTTTCCACTGCGCATCGACAGCAACCGCAAGATCCACGAGCACCTCGCCCTGATCGGCTTCTACCGCCTGCCGCTCGACTACCTCGAGGATTTCGTGCGGCGCGTCGAACGCGTCTCCGCCGCCGAGATCCGCGATGCCTTCCGGCGGCACGTCGACCCTGCCCGCATGGTGACGGTCGTGGTCGCCGGCGACACCCCGAAGCAGGTCGACGCGCGCTGACACCTGCTCCCGGCCGCGCCGCGACCCCATGTCCCGCAACCGGGTACGCATCGTCGGCGGGGCGTGGCGCAGCCGTCTCGTCGCCTTTCCGCCGCGCCCGGAGCTCCGCCCGACGCCCGACCGGGTGCGCGAGACCCTTTTCAACTGGCTCGGGCAGGATCTCACCGGCCGGACCTGCCTCGATCTTTTCGCCGGCAGCGGGGCGCTGGGATTCGAGGCGGCCTCGCGCGGCGCCGCGCGCGTGGTGATGGTCGAGCGCGACCCGGTCGTCTTCCGCGCGCTCGCGGCGAGCCGCGCCGAGCTGGACGCCTCCGTTGTGGAACTCAAGAGAGCGGATGCGCTAGAATTCTTGCGCATGGACGGCGCCGTCTATGACTTTGTCTTCATCGACCCGCCGTACCGGTCCGACCTCTGGCCGCGGGTCGCGCCGCTCCTGCCGCGGCACCTTGCCCCGCAGGCGCTCGTCTACCTCGAGCGCGCCGGCCGCTCCGGGCCGCTGCCGGGATGGGCGGTGTGGAAGCAGGGCCGGGCCGGGCAGGTTGCCTATCAACTGCTGAAACGGGCTGAGGGAACTCTCAAATGAACAGCAAGGCGGTGTATCCGGGAACCTTCGATCCGATCACGCTCGGCCATGAAGACTTGATACGGCGCGCGGCGAGACTGTTCGATACCCTGATCGTGGCGATCGCCGACAGCGGCGCCAAACGGCCATTCTTTACCCGCGACGAGCGCGTGGATATGGCGCGTGAAGCACTGAAGAATCTCAGGAATGTCGAGGTCGTGGGATTTTCCGGCCTGTTGATGCAATTCGTGCAGGAGCACAATGCACGGGTGGTGGTCCGGGGCTTGCGCGCGGTGTCCGATTTCGAGTACGAATTCCAGCTCGCCGGAATGAACCGCGGCATATATCCCGATGTCGAGACATTGTTCCTGACGCCCGGCGAGCAGTACATGTTCATTTCCGCAACCATCGTGCGCGAGATCTCCGTCCTGGGCGGAGATGTCAGCAAGTTCGTGGCGCCGCATGTCGCGAAGCGGCTCACGGC
>JAHZNX010000002.1 GCA_020028375.1 Betaproteobacteria bacterium
CTGGTCCATCTCCTCGTAGTCACCCTGCTGCAGGTCGACGATCTCGCGCTCGCTGGAGCCGCTGATGAGGATCATCGGGAAGCAATTGGTGGTGGCGTTGGCCAGCGCGGTCAGGCCGTTCAGGAAGCCGGGGGCGGACACAGTCAGGCAGATGCCCGGCTTTTGCGTCATGAAGCCGGCGATGGCGGCGGCGTTGCCGGCGTTCTGCTCATGGCGGAACGAAATCATGCGCATGCCTGCGGCCTGTGCCCTGCGGGTGAGGTCGGTGATCGGGATACCGGGCAGACCGAAGATCGTGTCGATGCCGTTCAACTTGAGGGCATCGATGACCAGTTTGAAGCCGTCGGTCACTTCCTGTACGGGCTGCACGTCGGCAGTGGTCGAAGCGACTGGGCTCTCGATGTTTCCCATGAGTCTCTCCTTGGTGGGGTTTATCCGTTAACTCTCTGATGGGCCACTGAATATAGGCGCCCGGGGCCGGTCTCGCCTTGACCTCGGTCCGCCGGGTGATTTTATCTCAGCCGGGGCCGGCGGCGAGCGCCGCGCGCAGCCGGGTTATGCCCGCCGAGAGGAGCGGCCAGAACAGCGCTACCAGCGCGAGGCCGGTGAGGCTCCCCACCAGCCAGTTCGAGAAGAAGACCCGGAGATCGCCCTGCGCGATCAGCATCGACTGCCGGAACGAGCTCTCGGCGGAGTCGCCCAGCACCAGCGCGAGCACCATCGGCGCGAGCGGATAGTCGAGCTTGCGGAAGGCGTAGCCGACGACGCCGAATACCACCATCATCCAGACGTCGAGCATGTTGTTCTTGACGGTGTAGGCACCGATCGCGCAGATCACGACGATGACCGGCGCGATGATCGGAAACGGGACGCGCAGGATGGCGGCGAACAGCGGCACCATGGTGAGCACCACGATCAACCCCGCGATGTTGCCGAGGTACATGCTGGCGATCAGCCCCCACACGAAGTCCTTCTGCTCCACGAACAGCAGCGGGCCGGGCTGCAACCCCCAGATCATCAGCCCCCCGAGCAGCACCGCCGCGGTCGGCGAGCCCGGGATGCCGAGCGTGATCATCGGCAGCAGGGCGGAGGTGCCGGCGGCGTGCGCCGCGGTCTCCGGCGCGACCACGCCCTCGAGCTGGCCGGTGCCGAACTTGGCGCCCTCGCGCGACATTTGGCGCGCGACGCCGTAGCTCATGAACGAAGCCGGTGTCGCGCCACCCGGGATGATCCCCATCCAGCAGCCTATCAAGCAGCTGCGGATCGATGTCGCCCAGTAACGCGGCAGCTTGGCCCAGGTCTGAAGCACGATCGTGGGGTTGATCCTGGCGCCATGACCGGAGAACGACAGCCCCTCCTCCATGGAAAGCAGTATCTCGCCGATGCCGAACAGCCCGATCACCGCCACCAGGAAGTGAAACCCGGAGAGCAGCTCGGTGAAGCCGAACGTGAGCCGCAGCTGGCCGGTGACGATGTCGATGCCAACCGCCGCCATGGCAAAGCCCAGCATCATCGAGGCCACGATCTTGAACGGATTGCCCTTGCCGGTGCCGACGAAGCTGCAGAAAGTCAGCAGATACACCGCGAAGAACTCGGGCGGGCCGAATTGCAACGCGAAATTGGCGATTAGCGGTGCGAGGAAGGTGAACATGAGGACCGCGACCAGCGCGCCCACGAACGAGGAGGTGAACGCGCCGGTCAGCGCCTCGCCCGCGCGGCCCTGCTGCGCCATGGGATAGCCATCAAACGTGGTCGCCACCGACCACGGCTCGCCCGGTATGTTGAAGAGGATCGAGGTGATCGCACCCCCGAACAGCGCTCCCCAGTAGATGCACGAGAGCATGATGATGGCCGAGGTCGGCGGCATGCTGAAGGTGAGCGGCAGCAGGATCGCGACGCCGTTCGCGCCGCCGAGACCCGGCAGCACGCCGATGATGACGCCGAGGATGATGCCGACAAACATCAGCATCAGATTGAACGGCGTCAGCGCGACCGTGAAGCCGTGAAACAGCGCGTTGATTTCTTCCACTTGCCGATTCCTCGATGCGCCCGGCTCAGAATCCGAGCAGGCGCTCCACCGGTCCCTTGGGCAAAGGGATCTTGAACCAGAGCTCGAACATGACGAACGCGCTCAAGCTCACCGCCAGGCCCACCGCCGCGCTGCGCAGCCAGCCGTAGTGGCCCGCGAAGCTCATGAACAACGTGATGAACAGCAGCGACGACACGTAGATGCCGATCAGCCACACGCCGAATACGTAGACGGCGGACGGCAGCAGGATCACCAGCACCTGCTTGAACTGCCCCGCGGTGACGAATACTTTCCGGTCGGTTCCGAGCCGAACGAAACTCTGCACAAACACGACCGCGCCGCAGATGCAGATCAGGAGACCGATGTAGAACGGGAAGTAGCCGGCCTGCGGGCCGTCGGAACCCCAGCTCGCGCCGAGCCGGTAGCTGTCATAGCCGACGATCGCGCCGAGCGCGAAGACCAGCACCGCGACCACCAGGTCGATCACGACAGTGCGCGCGCTGGCCCGCGCCGATCCGTGATTATCCGCCATCTGACGGCTCTTTCCTCCCGGAAATATTCGCCAACCGGGGCGCAGTCACGCGCCCCGATCGGGTGAAAACCGGAACGGGTTGGCAGGAGCGCCCGCCACCCGTCGTGCCGGCCGTTATTTCTTGACCGCCAGGAATCCCGCGTCCCGCATCAGTTCGCGGTGGATGTTCTCCGCCCGGGCGACCCAGTCCACGTACTCCTTGCCCGACATGAAGGTCTGGTTGAACGCGCCGTCCTGCATGAGCTTCGTCCATTCCGCCGTGCCGCGCACCTTCTTGAAGAGATCGACATAGAAGGTCACCACGTCCGGCGAAACCCCCGACGGCATGAATATGCCGCGCAGCATGGTGTATTCCATGGGAATGCCGCCCTCCTTGCAGGTCGGGATGTCGTTCCATGCCATGGTCGCGGTCACCTTGTCCTTGTAGGGCATGCGGTTCCCGTCGAACACGCACAGCGCACGGAGCTTCCCCGAGCGCCAGTGCGCCACCGCTTCAATGGGATTGTTCACCGTCGAGTCCACGTGCTTGCCCACGAGCTGGGTCGCGACCTCGCCGCCGCCCTTGAACGGCACGTAGATGAATTTGGTGCCGTAGGCCTTCTCGATGGCGACGGTGATGATCTGGTCCTCCTGCTTGGACCCGGTGCCGCCCATCTTGAACTTGTTGGGACCGGCCTTCTTGACTGCCTCGAGGTAGTCCTTGGGCGACATGAAAGGTGTGTCGGCAGGAACCCACAGCACGAAGTTGTCGAGCGCGAGCATCGCCACCGGCGTCAGGTCCTTCCAGTTGAACGGCACCCCCGTCGCAAGCGGTGTCGTGAACAGGTTCGACAGCGTGATGATGATCTTGTGGTTGTCGCCCTTGGACGCCTTGACGTCGAGAAAGCCCTCCGCGCCGGCGCCGCCCGATTTGTTGATCGGCACCACCGACTGCTTCATCAGGTTGTGCTTGGCGACCACCCCCTGGGTGAAGCGCGCCATCTGGTCGGCGCCCCCGCCGGTCCCGGCCGGGATGATGAACTCGACCGATTTGGTGGGCTCCCACGCCGCCGCCGGCCCGGCCAGGGCCACGGCAAGCAGCGCGGCACTTGCGATCACGCTTCGCTGGATACGCATGATTGACTCCTCCTGTATGAGTTGGACAACCTGTTCTGGTACAACTTTACCCGGACGCCCGCAAACACCATTATGACCGGATAATCATCCGCAAGCCCTCCTTCGTTGCCATTGACCGCCGTCAATTCTCCGGTGGGCAATGTCTGCGAGCCAGGCGTGGTGCGCCGCAGCAACCGCGACTTCCACCATCACTTTACCAGCAGTACCGGCACCGGCGACAAGTGGATCACCTTGGTCGCCACCGAGCCCAGTACCAGGTTCGACACCGTGCCCAGGCCGCGGGTGCTTGCCGGTATCGGGTTAGGTCACGTATCCCACAGCTTCTCCCGTCCGCCGCCGGAAGTAAACCTTGACGAGTTCCATGGCGATCGGCGAGGCGAAGAAAAACGGAAACATGAAGAGCCAGTCATTCAGCGTAAGCGGCACGGTGTCGAAGAACGGCTGCAGGAAGGGCACGTAGACCACCGCCAGCACCAGCAGGAACGACGCGAGCACCGCCCAGTTCATCCACTTGTTCGAAAACACGCCGATGGCAAATACGCTGTGGTACTCGGAGCGCGCCGTATAGGCCCGGAGGAGCTCGGAAGTGCACAGGGTCACGAAGGCGATGGTCTGGGCCGCCTCGAGGTTGCCAGGATAGCGCTGCAAGCCAAAATAGAACGCCAGCAAGATGGCTATGGCGTCAACCACGGCAATGACGCCGATGCCAATCGCCATATCCCGATTGATGACCGGCTCCTTCGGGGGTCGCGGCGGATGCTTCATGATGTCGGGGTCGCCCTTCTCCATCCCCAGGGCCAGCGCCGGGGCACCGTCGCTCACCAGATTCAGCCACAAGAGTTGAACCGGCCTGAGTGGGATCGGCAATCCCAGCAGCATCGAGCCGAAAATGATCAGGATTTCTCCGGCGTTGCAGGCGAGCAGGAAGTACACGAACTTGCGGATGTTGGAATAGATGATCCGCCCCTGCTCGATCGCCGCGACGATGCTCGCATAGTTGTCGTCGGTGAGGACCATGTCCGCCGTCTGCTTGGTCACGTCCGTCCCGGTGATGCCCATGGCGACCCCGATGTTGGCCCGCTTCAGCGCCGGAGCGTCGTTCACGCCGTCACCGGTCATCGCCACGACGTGATCGCGCGACTTCAGGGCATCGACGATTCTCGTCTTGTGCTGGGGTGAAACCCGGCAACACACTTGCAGGTTGTCCGTCCTGGCCGCCAGTTCGTGATCGCTCAGCTTCTCGATCTCCGGACCGGTCAGCACCAGGCCGCCCTTGGTCAGCAAGCCGATCTCCCGGGCGATGGCCTCGGCGGTATCCTTGTAATCGCCGGTCACCATGATGCTCCTGAGTCCGGCCCCCCTCGCCACGTTCACCGCCTCCATCACTTCCGGCCGCGCCGGGTCGATCATGCCGAGGAGCCCGACAAAGGTGAGATTCTTCTCAAGATCTTCGGGACGCAGGCTTTCGGGTACCTCCGTCAACGGCCGATACGCGACTCCCAGCACCCGCAGCGCGTTGCTCGCCATGTCACGGTTTTGCTCGAGCACCTTCTTGCGCCTCTCCTCCGTCAGCGCGATGGCCTGCCCGGCCTGCTGGATGTGGGTGCAGTGATCCAGGACGATATCGGGCGCCCCCTTCACGAAGGCGACGAATTGCGGATAGGTGAAGCTCGCCACGGAAGCCTGACTCTGTGATCCATCACGGCGATGGATCGTGGTCATCCGCTTTCTTTCCGAATCGAAAGGAATCTCCTGAACACGGGGAAAGGCCTGTTCCATTTCGCCGCGCCGGAACCCGCCCTTTGCGGCGGCAACGACCATGGCTCCCTCCGTGGGATCACCGACCATCTGCCAGGAGCGGGTGCCCGCTGTATCGCTTCTTTCCTCCAGTTTCGCGTCGTTGCAAAGCACTGCCCCGTGCAGAAGCACCGTGGCGTCCGGGTCGGTGCGCAGGTCAGAGGGCTTGCCGTCCACGGAGAACTGCCCGATAGGGTTATATCCTTCTCCCGTTATCCGGAACCGCTTGTCCCCGGCCCATCCCTGAACCACGGTCATCTGGTTCTGCGTCAGCGTGCCCGTCTTGTCGGAGCAGACCACCGTGGCGCATCCGAGCGTTTCCACAGCGGGGAGTTTCCGGATGAGGGCGTGGTGCTTGACCATCTGCTGCATCCCCAGCGCGAGGCAGATGGTTACGATGGCGGGGAGGCCTTCGGGAACGGCGGCGATGGCGAGACTTACGGCGGTCAGGAAGAGATTGATGATGTCCTTCTTCTCGGCCTCCCAGTAGTTGAGGAACCCGGTATTCAGAACGTCCGTCAGGTGCGTGTCCCGGATGAGTCCATAGACGAGGACGACCACGCAGATGGCGATGCAGATCGTGCCGAGCACTTTCCCGAGATGCTCCAGCTTCTGCTGCAGCGGCGTGTCCTCCTCCTCGTAGGACTGGATCATCTCCGCAATGAGCCCGATCTGCGTGCGCATGCCGGTGCCCGTCACGAGTCCCTTACCGCGGCCGTATGTCACCATCGTGCTCATGAAGGCGGAGTTCTTGCGGTCACCCAGGCCTGCCTCCTGGTCCAGAACCAGTGCCGCGTTCTTCTCCACGGGCACCGACTCCCCTGTCAGCGACGCTTCTTCGACCTTGAGATTGACAGTCGTGACCAGGCGCAGATCGGCGGGCACGTAATTGCCCGCTTCCAGGAGGACGATGTCCCCCGGAACCAGCTCCCGGGACGCAACCGTTACCTGATAGCCGTCACGGATGACCTGGGCATTGGGGGCGGACATCTTCTTCAGGGCCGCGAGGGCCTGTTCCGCCTTCGATTCCTGAATGACTCCGATGACAGCATTCAGCACGACGATGCACATGATGGCGATGGAATCGACATACTCCCCGAGCAACGCAGCGATGACCGCCGCGACGATCAGGATGATCACGAGGTAGTTGTTGAATTGATCCCATAGGAGCGACAAGAAACCCGGGCGGGGTTTCTCGGTGAGTTCATTGGCGCCGAATTTCCGGAGACGCTCCAGCGCCTCCTTCTGGTTGAGGCCTTGCTCGAGATGCGTCTGAAATTCCGCGACCGCATCGTTGATGGGTTGAGCATGGGATGCCTTGCCTTCCATACAAAATCTCCTCCCTTAGATCCTGTGTACGACAGCCCCGTTTCGGGTCAACACCCGGTTAGACCGGCAGGCTGTCCGGCGAACATAACACGGGGCCGGATCCGCCGTGCGGCTCATGACTGGGTGCGTTCTACTGGAACGTCCTGTTCGGTCAAGGGCGGGCCTCCAGCATGAAATCCGAGGCCGGCCGGTGCGAAACTCGTGTGAAAACAAGCCCGCGCGACAATCACTTCACGAGCAATACGGGCACCGGGCTGCGCTGCGCGACGCCTTGCGCGACGGAGCCGAGCAGGCCACCGGTGTAAGTGCCCAGTCCGCGCGTGCCCATCACGATCTGGTCGCAGCGATTCACGCCGGCGTAGTCGCTGATCACGTCCCACGGCTTGCCGACCAGCATGTGAACGCTGTATTTCACGCCGGCGGCGTCGAGCAGCTTGCGTGCCCGTTCGAGCGCCTTCTCGCTTCTCTCGCGGTGATAGTCCTGCAGCGCGTCCCTGGCGACGAAACGGCTGACGTCGCCGGAGACCTCGCGCTGCACGTTTATCAGGTGTATGTCCATGCTCTCCGGCGCGGGATGGTGCCGCCGCATCGCGATCACGTGTTCGACTGCGCGCGCGGCGTTGTCCGAAGCGTCCACCGGCAGCAGGATGCGGTTCACGAGGCCCAGGGGCGCTGCGGCGGGGGCCTCCACCGCTGCGGGGATGCGCCCGCCCAGGTCCACCAGCGCCGGTCGCTTCAACATCGCCTCGGCTGCAAGCCACTTGCCGGTGATCACCACCAGCACCGCCCCGAGGGCCTCGGCCGCCTCGTGCATCCAGGCCGCATTGCGACTCACCCAATCCTTCACGAGCGGATCGGTGGTGGCCATGTCGCCCGCCACCCACCCGAGCAGCGCCGCGCCGAGCGTAATGATGACCGGGAAACGGTCCATGACCCTGAGCAGCAGCGCGCTGCCGAAGATCACTAGCGGAATGCTGATCGCCAGGCCGATCATGAGCAGCGCGAAACTGTCCTTGGCGGCACCGGCCACCGCGATTACGTTATCGAGGCTCATCACCAGGTCGGCCACGAGAATGGTGCGGATCGCGGCGGCGAGGTTCGCGCTCGCCTCCGCGCCGCCCTCGCTCTCCTTCTCGGGAAGCAGCAGCTGTACTCCGATCCACAGCAAAAGCACCGCGCCGACCAGCTTGAGGTAGGGCAGCTTCAGCATTTCCACTGCTACCAGGGTGAGCACGATCCGCATCACCACGGCAGCCCCACTGCCCCACAGGATCGCCTTTTTCTGCTGCTGGGGCGGCAACGAGCGCGCAGCGAGCGCGATAACCACCGCGTTATCGCCGGATAGGACGATGTTGATGCCGATGATCTGAATCAGCGCGATCCAGAAGGCGGTGTCGCCCAAGCCCATGGTCTGCACTCACTCGCCGGGGCGATCAGAATAGCCCAACCACTTTTCCGTCTTCGGTAAGATCGATCTTCTCCGCCGACGGCACCTTCGGCAGCCCCGGCATGGTCATGATGTCGCCGCACACCATCACGATGAACTCGGCGCCGGCGGCGAGGCGCACTTCGCGGATGTTGATCACGTGCCCCGAAGGCGCGCCGCGCAGCTGCGGGTCGGTCGAGAACGAGTACTGGGTCTTCGCGACACACACCGGGTAGCTGCCGTAGCCGTCCTCCTGCAGCTTCCGGATCTGGCCGCGGATCTTCGCATCGGCCGTGACGTCTCCCGCGCCGTAGATCTTGGTGGCGATGGCCTTGATCTTGTCCCACAGCGGCATGGCGTCCTCGTAGACGTACTTGAAGTCGGAGGGCACCTTCTCCACCAGCTCGACCACGGCGCGCGCGACCTCCTCCGCCCCCTTGCCCCCGTCCGCCCAGTGCGTGGCGAGGATCACCGGCGCCTCGTGGTGCGCCATCTTCTTCTTGAGCAGCTCGATCTCGGCCGGCGTGTCGTAATTGAAGCGGTTGATCGAGACCACGCACGGCAGACCGTAGTGGTTGCGCACGTTGTTCACGTGCCGCTCGAGGTTGGCGATGCCCTTCTCCAGCGCCGCGAGATTCTCCTTGTTGTAGTCGGCGCGGTCCACGCCGCCATGGTGCTTGAGCGCCCGTATGGTGGCGACGATCACCACCGCGCCCGGTCGCAGCCCCGCCTTGCGGCACTTGATGTCGATGAACTTCTCGGCGCCCAGATCAGCGCCAAAACCGGCCTCGGTTACCACATAATCGGCGAGCTTGAGCGCGGTCTGAGTGGCGATCACGGAGTTGCAGCCGTGCGCGATGTTGGCGAACGGGCCGCCGTGGATGAACGCGGGATTGTTCTCCAGCGTCTGCACCAGGTTCGGCGCCAGCGCGTCCTTGAGCAGTACCGTCATCGCCCCGTGCACCTTGAGATCCTTCGCGAGCACCGGCTTCTGGTCGCGGGTATATCCCACCACGATGTTGCCGAGCCGCTTCTTGAGGTCCGCGAGCGAGGTCGAGAGGCAGAATATCGCCATGACCTCGGACGCTACCACGATGTCGAATCCGTCCTGGCGCGGGTAGCCGTTGCCCGGACCGCCGAGCGCGACGGAGATGTCGCGCAGGGCGCGGTCGTTCATGTCCATCACCCGCTTCCAGGTGATGCGGCGCACGTCTATGTCGAGCTCGTTGCCGTGATGGACGTGGTTGTCGATTGCCGCCGCGAGCAGGTTGTTGGCGAGGCCGATGGCGTTGAAGTCGCCGGTGAAATGCAGGTTGATGTCCTCCATCGGCACCACCTGGGCGTAACCCCCGCCCGCGGCGCCGCCCTTCATGCCAAAGACCGGGCCGAGGGAAGGCTCGCGCAGGCAGAGGATGGCCTTCTTGCCGATCCGATTGAGCGCGTCGCCCAGACCGACAGTGGTGGTGGTCTTGCCCTCGCCCGCCGGGGTCGGCGTGATGGCGGTCACCAGGACGAGCTTGCCGTCCTTCCTGCCCTTCAGGCTGTCGACGTACTCGAGGGCGACCTTGGCCTTGTAGTGGCCGTAGGGCACGAGGTGCTGCTCGGGAATGCCCAGCTTCTCCGCGATCTTGACGGCACGGAGCATCTTCGCCTGCTGGGCGATTTCGATGTCGGACAATGGCATTTTTTCTTCCTCTCCCTTGCAGGATCCACGTGGGCGGGTCCTGTCAGACCGCCTGTGATCTTCCCCGGATTTTCCCAGCCCACAGGGTCAATTGATCAGGACAACTCGTTTTCTTGAGTCAGTACCAGTACCGGAAAATCCGGAATCATATCCCAAGCGGTCTGCCACCCGCCCACGCGATACTACGGGCGAACGATCACGGGACCCGTCTCGTTCGCCCAACTAGCCCTGAAGCGCGGCAAGGGCCTGGCCGCCGCCGAAGCTCGTGCGCGGCGTCAGCTCGCCCCCGCGCATTACCTTCACCGCGCAGTACTTGAACTCCGGTATCTTGCCGATGGGATCGAGCGCCGGGTTGGTGAGCAGATTGGCTGCCGCCTCGTAGAAGCAGAACGGAACGAACACCGCGCCGCGCGGCGTGCCGTCGTCGGCGCGCGCGTAGAGCGAGATGATGCCGCGCCGCGATTCCACGGTGACGACGTCACCCGCTTTCGCGCCGATGGCGTCGAGGTCGAGCGGATGCAGCGACGCCACCGGCTCGGGCTCGATCGCGTCCAGTACCGAGGCGCGCCGCGTGATGGCGCCGGTGTGCCAGTGCTCCAGCTGGCGCCCTGTGATGAGGACGAAGGGGTACTTCCGGTCGGGCCGCTCGGCCGCCGGGATGATGTCCGCCGGCACGAATTTGCCGCGCCCGGTCGGGGTCGGGAAGTTGTCCGTAAATACCACCGGCTGGCCGGGATCGCCCTCCTTTTCGCACGGATAGGTCACGCAGCTTTCGTTCTCCAGCCGTTCCCAGGTGATGCCGGCGATCGAATTCATCCCCTTACGCATCTCGTTGAACACGTCGCGCGGGCCTTGGTAATTCCAATCGAGCCCGATGCGGCGCGCGATCTCCTGGATGATCCACAGATCTTCCTTCGCTTCGCCCGGTGCCTCCAGCGCCTTGCGGCCGAGCTGCACCATGCGGTCGGTGTTGGTGACGGTGCCATCCTTTTCCGGCCACGCAGTGGCGGGCAGGATAACGTCGGCGAGATAACAGGTTTCGGTGAGGAAGATCTCCTGCACCACCAGCCAGTCGAGTTTCGCGAGCGCCTCGCGCGCGTGGTGCACGTCGGGATCCGACATCGCCGGGTTCTCGCCCATGACATACATTCCGCGGATCTTGCCCGCGTGCACCGCGTCCATGATCTCGACTACCGTCAGCCCCGGCTTGGGATCAAGCGTGGCGCCCCATAGCTTCTCGAAGCGCGCACGGGCATCGTTGTTGTCGACACGCTGATAATCCGGAAACACCATCGGGATGAGCCCGGAGTCGGAGGCACCCTGCACGTTGTTCTGGCCGCGCAGCGGATGCAGCCCGGTGCCGGGACGGCCTACTTGCCCCGTCATCAGGCACAGCGCGATGAGACACCGCGCGTTGTCGGTGCCGTGCACGTGCTGGGAGATGCCCATGCCCCACAGGATCATCGAGGCCTTCGACTTGGCATAGAGGCGCGCCACTTCCTTGATGGTCTCGGCCGGGATGCCGCAGATCGGCGCCATCGCCTCGGGGCTGTAGCCCGCGACGTTGTTCTTGAGCTCCTCGTAGCCGCTGGTGCGGCTCCTGACGAACTCCTCGTTGACGAGCCCCTCGTGCACAATGGTGTGCATCATGGCGTTCAGCAGCGCGACGTCGGTGTCGGGCTTGAACTGGAGCATGATGTGCGCGTGGCGCGAGAGCTCCGAGCGCCGCGGATCGACATAGATGAGCTTAGCTCCGCGCTTCGCCGCATTTTTGATCCAGGTCGCGGCGACCGGATGATTGGAGACCGGGTTCGCGCCGATCAGGAAGATCACTTCGGCACGCAGCACGTCGCTCACCTGGTTCGACACCGCGCCCGAGCCGATGCCCTCCAGCAGCGCCGCGACCGAGGACGCGTGGCACAGCCGCGTGCAGTGGTCCACGTTGTTCGAGCCGAAGCCCGTGCGCACCAACTTCTGGAACAGGTAGGCCTCCTCGTTCGTGCCCTTCGCAGAGCCAAAGCCTGCGAGCGCGCGCTTCCCGTGCCGGTCCCGGATCGCTTTCAGCTTCCCCGCGGCAAGGTCGAGCGCCTCCTCCCAGCTCGCCTCGCGGAAATGCTCCAGCGGATTCGCGGGGTCCATCGTGAAATCGGCGTGCTTGGGCGTACCCGGCTTGCGGATGAGCGGCCGCAAAAGCCGCTGCTTGTGATGCACGTAATCGAGGCCGTAACGGCCCTTCACGCACAGCCGTCCGTGGTTCGACGGTCCGTCGCGCCCATCGACGTAGAGGATCTTGTTGTCCTTCACGGCATAGGTGAGTTGGCACCCGACCCCGCAGTACGGGCACACCGAGTGCACTTGCTTGTCGGGCTTGACGAGGCCGACCTTGCGCGCCGGCATCAGCGCCCCGGTCGGGCACGCCTGGACGCACTCGCCGCACGCGACGCAGGTCGATTCACCCATCGGGTCGTCGAGATCGAACACGATCTTCGAATGCTCGCCGCGGAAGGCATAGCCGATCACGTCGTTCACCTGCTCCTCGCGGCAGGCGCGGAGACACCGTGTGCACTGGATGCAGGAGTCGAGATTGACCGCGATGCCGTGGTGCGAGAGGTCGGCCTTCGGCTGGTGGCGCGGCGCGAAGCGCGGGTTTCCGACCTTGAGCTGCTTGGCCCAATGATCGAGCTCCGACGCGAGCGTGTGGCGCTCGCGCGGCATGTCGGAGAGTAGCAGCTCCAGCACCATCTTCTGCGAGGCGAGCGCGCGGGCATTGTCGGTGGTGACCTCCATGCCCTTGGACGGTTTGCGGCAGCAGGATGCGGCCAGCACCCGCTCGCCCTTCACCTCGACCATGCACGCGCGGCAGTTGCCGTCCGGGCGCATGCCTTCCTTGTAGCAAAGGTGCGGGATCTCCACGCCGTGGCGCCTTGCGGCCTGGATGATCGTCTCGTTTCCGTGCGCGACCACGTCCCGGCCGTTCAGCTTGAACTCGACCGGCATCGCCGCTTGCTCTTCCTTGCTCATCGCCGTCATGTATCCGCTCCCGCTCGACCCATCAGCCGATCTCCTTGGGGAAGTATTTCACCACACAGCGAATCGGGTTAGGTGCCGCCTGCCCGAGTCCGCATATTGATGCGTCCGCCATTGCGACCGAAAGTTCCTCGAGCAGTCCCCGGTCCCAGCGCGGTTTCTCCATGAGCCCGAGCGCTTTCGCGGTACCGACGCGGCAGGGCGTGCATTGACCGCACGATTCCTCGGCGAAGAACTTCATGACGTTGGCCGCCGCCGCACGCGCCTTGTCCTGGTCGGACAGGATCATGACCGCAGCCGACCCGATGAAGCAACCGTGCTGGTTCAGCGTGTCAAAGTCGAGCGGAATGTCACCCATGGAGGCGGGCAGTATGCCGCCCGATGCGCCTCCCGGGAGATAGGCGTAGAACTTGTGTCCGGCCAGCATGCCGTCGCAGTACTCGTCGATCAGCTCTTTCACCGTGATGCCGGCCGGCGCGAGATGCACGCCCGGCTTCTGCACGCGTCCCGATACCGAAAACGAACGCAGCCCCTTGCGGCCGTGGCGGCCCTGGGAGGCGAACCAGTCCGCGCCTTTCTCGAGAATTTCGCGCATCCAGTGCAGCGTCTCCATGTTGTGCTCGAGGGTGGGGTAGCCGAAGAGCCCCACCTGCGCGACGTAGGGCGGCCGCAGCCGCGGCATGCCGCGCTTGCCCTCGATCGACTCGATCATCGCGGATTCCTCGCCGCAGATATAGGCCCCCGCGCCGCGGCGGAGGAAGATCGGAGGCAGCGGGCACGGCGGATCGGCCTGCAGCGCCCTCAATTCTCGCTCGAGGATCTCGCGGCAGCCGGCGTACTCGTCGCGCAGATAGATGTAGATCTCCGCGATCTGCACCGTCCACGCCGCGATGATCGCGCCTTCGAGGAAACGGTGCGGGTCGCGCTCGAGGTAATAGCGGTCCTTGAAGGTCCCCGGCTCGCCTTCGTCGATGTTGATCGCGAGGAGCCGCGGCGCTTTCTCCGCCCGCACGATCCGCCACTTGCGCCCGGCGGGGAAGCCCGCGCCGCCGAGTCCGCGCAAGGCCGAATCCTCCAGGGTCTTCATGATCGCCTCGCCGTCGCGCTTGCCCGCGAGGCATTCGGCGGCAATCCGGTAGCCGCCTCGTCTGCGGTACTCCGCGTAGCCGATGTATTTCGCGATCGGGCACTTCGTCTTCCGGCCCGCTACCAGCGGCTTCACCTTCTCCGTCGTCGCCTGCGCCACCGGGTTCTGTCCCACCACGGCGACCGGCGCCTGCTCGCAGCGGCCCACGCACGGCGCCGGGATCACCCGCACGCCCGCGCCCAGCGCACGCTTGAGCTCCGCGATCAATCCGCGCGCGCCCGCCAGCTCGCAGGAGAGCGAATCGCACACCCGCACCGTGAGCGGAGGCGGCGGCGCGTCCTCCTCCTTGACGACATCGAAATGGTGATAGAACGTGGCGACTTCGTAGACCTCGGTCGTGGCCAGGCGCATCTCCTGCGCGAGCGCAACCAGGTGGCGCGCGGGAATATGCCCGTAGCGGTCCTGGATCCGGTGCAGATGCTCGATCAGCAGATCGCGCCGTCGCGGCGCGTCTCCCAGCAGAGTCCTGACCTCAGCGAGCGCCTGCGGGTCGACCGCCCGGCCCTTGGGCATGCCGCGCCCCCCGCCGCCGGACTGCTTTTTGACGATGCCGCCTTCCAACCACCTCTCCTCAGATTCCTGCGGGCTACCGGAGCACCGATTTCAGCAGCTTTCCCATCTCCGCGGGATTGCGGGTCACCTTGATACCGCATGCCTCCATCACTTCCAATTTCTCCGCCGCCGTGCCGGTGCCACCCGAGATGATAGCGCCGGCGTGCCCCATCCTCTTGCCCGGCGGCGCGGTCACCCCGGCGATGAAGCCGACCACGGGCTTCCTCATGTTGGCCTTAACCCAGCGCGCCGCTTCTTCCTCGTTGGTGCCGCCGATCTCGCCCACCATCACCACCGCCTCGGTCCGCGGGTCGTCATTGAACAGCTTGAGTACATCCACGTGCTTCAACCCGTTCACGGGGTCGCCGCCGATGCCGACGCAGGTGGACTGGCCGAGCCCCTGCTCCATCAATTGCCCGACCGCCTCGTAGGTGAGCGTACCGGAGCGCGAGACGACGCCGACCGGGCCTTTCTTGTGGATGTGCCCCGGCATGATGCCGATCTTGATCTCGTCCGGGGTGATGACGCCGGGGCAATTGGGGCCGACGAGCATCGTCTTCTTCCCCTGCATCCGGTAGCGGGCGCGGATCATGTCGCGCACCGGTATGCCCTCGGTAATACAGATCACCAGCTCGAGCCCCGCGTCCACCGCCTCGTCGATCGCCGCCGCGGCGTAGGCCGGTGGCACGTAGATCACGGAGACCGTCGCGCCGGTCTTTTCCTTCGCCTCGCGCACCGTCTCGAAAATCGGAATGCCCTCGAAACTCTGCCCACCCTTCTTGGGGGTCACGCCGGCGACGTAGCAGTGCTTTCCGTTGGCGTATTCCTTGCCCATCTTGGTGTGGAACTGCCCGGTCTTGCCGGTAATTCCCTGCGTCATGACGCGGGTGTTCCTGTCGATCAGTATACTCATGGCGCCACGCAGGAATTTCCCGGTGAGTGACCGCTCACTTTAGAGCCCGAATCGCGGTCGATCCCGCCCATTTCCTGTTTCATCTGGCGTTCGCCGCCGCGACGACCTTTTGCGCCGCATCGGCCATATTGCTTGCGCTGATGATCGGCAGTCCCGATTCGGCCAGGATCTTCTTGCCGAGATCGACGTTGGTGCCTTCGAGCCGCACCACGAGCGGTACCTTGAGGCTCACCTGGCGCGCCGCAGTGACCACTCCCTCGGCAATGACGTCGCACTTCATGATGCCGCCGAAGATATTGACCAGGATCGCCTTCAGGTGCGGGTTCCTCAGCATGATCTTGAACGCTTCCGTCACTTTCTCGGTGGAGGCGCCGCCGCCCACGTCGAGGAAATTCGCGGGGCTGCCGCCGTAGAGCTTGATGATATCCATCGTGGCCATGGCCAGTCCCGCCCCATTGACGAGGCAGCCGATGTCGCCATCGAGCGAGATATAGGACAAGTCGAACCGCGAAGCCTCGATTTCGGCGGGATCCTCCTCGTCGAGGTCGCGCAGGGCGACGATCTCCGGGTGGCGAAAGAGCGCGTTGTCGTCGAAGTTGAGCTTGGCGTCGAGCGCGATCACGCGCTCATCGCCCGTCACGATCAGGGGATTCACTTCCGCGAGCGAGGCGTCGGTCTCGTCGAACGCCCGGTACAGCCCCTTCAGGAGATCGCGCGCCAGCGGGAGGGCCCGCTGCGGGATGCCGATCCTGCGCGCGACATCCCCGGCGTCAGCGTCGGTGAGTCCGGTGACCGGGTCGATCGTAACTCGATGGATGCGTTCGGGTGATGTCGCCGCGACCGCCTCGATGTCCACGCCGCCTTCGCTGGAAGCCATCAGCACCACGCGCTGCGAGCCCCGATCCACGACCATGCCGACATAGAGTTCCTTGCGGATGTCGGCGCCTTCCTCGATCAGCAGGCGCCGCACCTTCTGGCCGCCGGGTCCCGTCTGGTGGGTCTTTAACTGCATTCCGAGTATCGCCCCCGCGTGGGATTTCACCTCGTCGATCGATTTCGCGAGCTTGACTCCCCCGCCCTTGCCGCGGCCGCCGGCGTGGATCTGAGCCTTGACGACCCACGTCCTGCCGCCGAGCTTGCGCGCCACCTCGACCGCCTCATCCACGCTGAAGCACGGGATTCCGCGCGGCGTTGCGACGCCGTACTTGCGCAGGATCTCCTTGCCCTGGTATTCGTGGATTTTCATGTGCGCTGCGCCCGGATCGGCCGCGCGGCGTATTCACGCCGGCCTGAGCGCGATCGCGCGTCGCTGCTCCGAGGCCGGGCAGTATAGCAAACAGCTCCGCAGCCCCGTCGGACACCGCGTATTTTGCGCCGCATCAAATGGACGAGGCCAGGGGCCTCTTCCGAGCGGTGAAGCTCGACCTATGGAGATATCGAGCCAAAAAAAAGCGCAACCTGAAGAGGTTGCGCTCAAGGTCCACCAAAGGAGGAGGTTTTGGAGGATTGCGCCGCCGCCTGTGAGGCGGCACCGCATTCACATTATCTCAAAAAACTTCGCCCCAATGCAAGCGTTTGCTGTTGCTCCGCATCATATTGTGGACTTACAATTAATTTTATGTTTTTCAGTTACTTAGCGTATCAAATCGACGCGCCTAACGGACAATCAGGACCGGGATCTTGGTGTGGGTCAACACCTTGCGCGTTTCGCTGCCCAACAGCACGGCGGCGAGGCCCTTGCGGCCGTGGGAGGTCATGACGATGAGGTCGCACTGGCGCGAATCCGCCGCCTTGAGAATGGCGTCGTAGGGGTGGTCGCTGGTGTCGCACACGGTGTCGCAGGGCACGCCCTCGTCCTGCGCGCACTTGCGCACGAACGCGAGATAGCTTTCGGCCCGCACCTTCGCTTCCTCCTCGATGCGCTCCTCGGTGACCGGGTCGAACGCGCCCTCGTAGGCGATCAGAAGGTGGTAATCGGGAATCACGTGGATGCCAGTCATGCGCGCCCGGTGCAGCTTGGCGAGGGAAACCGCCATGCGTACCGCGCGTTGCGACAGCTCCGACCCGTCGGTCGGTATCAGGATGTTCTTGAACATCTCCCCCTCCTCGCGCCGCCGTGACCGGGTCCAGCATCTGGACCCGGTGTCAAGCTTGTCGCTCCCCGGCGGGGCTGTCAAGGGTGGACGGTGGGGACACACGCGGCGGGAGCGCTCCGGGCCTCCGATATAATCGGCGCAGCCTGACTGCCTCAGCCGTGCAACGCCAGCTCCTCCTCACCGGCGACGTCAATCTCATGAGCGTGAACGACCCGCGCGTGCCGTTCGAGCGCGCCGCCGCCACGCTGCGCGCGGCGGACCTGTTGTTCGGCAATCTCGAATGCTGCCTCTACGCGCCGCCCGGCAATCGCTCCCTCGGCGACGAGGGGTTCTACGCGCTGCCCGCCGCAGGCGAGGCGCTGGCGCTGGCGGGCTACCATGCGGTCGGGACCGCCAACAACGTCAATTATGGCCCCGATGCGATCACCCAATCGCTGCGGGAACTGGACCGGCTCGGCATCGCGCACACCGGCAGCGGCGCCGATCGCGATGCCGCGCACGCGCCGGCGGTAGTCGAGCGCGGCGGGTTGCGCTTCGGATTTCTGCAGCGCACCTCGGTCTACTGGCCGACCAACCACGAGGCGGGCGAACATTCCCCCGGCGTCGCGGTAATTCGCGGCCATACCGCCTACCAGGTGCCCGCGCACAAGATCCGGCCCGAAATCCCCCCGATGAACCGCCCCGGGCTGCCGCCCGTGATCCTGACCTGGGCCGACCCGCAGTATCTGGCGCGATTCCGGGAGGAGCTGTCGGCCCTGCGCGCGCGGGTGGCTGTCCTGGTCTCGTCGCACCACTGGGGATTGCACCAGGAGGTGCTGCGCTACATGACCGAGATCGCGCACGCGGCGATCGACTCCGGCGCCGATGTCGTGATCGGCCACGGACCCCATTTCGTGCTTCCCGTGGAGATCTACAAGGGCAAGCCCATCTTCTACGGGATGGGCAATTTTACGTTCCACACCGGCCATGGCGGCCGCAAGCATGGCGACTGGACCGGCATGATGGCGCGCCTGACGGTTGAAGAACGGACGGTCCGGCGAATCGCGTTCAAGTTCGTGCGCCACAACGACCGCAACGAAACGCTGCTGCGCTCGCCGGGCGAGGAACCGGAGGCGCTGCGCGATCTCGTCGAGCGCAGCGCGCCGTTCGGCACCCGGATCGCGGTCGAAGGCGACGAGGCCATCTGCAGCGCCTGAGCCCATGACGGCGCGCCGGTTGATACGTCAAGCGCGGTGTTATACTCCCCCGCGATTTTCGTTCCTCCGGTTCTGACACCCATGGAGAAAACATGAGCGCATCCGTGCTGCGCGGCAGACCGCCGCAACCCGAAAACAACCTGCGCGATCTCCTGACCGCGTGGCTGCCGCAGGGCTTCGCGAAGATCGTACAGCCGATCGCCTCCACCGCTATCAGCACCGATACCCAAGGCCTCGTTGCCGGCGAAGTGAAGATCCAGACCATGACCGGAGCGGTGCCGGCGTACCGCGCGGCTCCGGACAAGGGCGGCAAGCTCCCGCTCGTGCTGGTGGTGCAGGAGATCTTCGGCGTGCACGAGCACATCAAGGACGTGTGCCGGCGGCTTGCGAAGCTCGGTTACTTCGCGATCGCGGTCGATCTCTACCATCGCCAGGGCGACGTCACAAGACTCACCGACAATCAGGAAATCTTTGCGAAGGTGGTCAACCATGTGCCCGACAGCCAGGTCATGTCCGACCTTGACGCTTCGGTCGTGTATGCGGCTGCCACCGGGAAGGCCGATTCCTCGCGGCTGGGGATCACCGGCTTCTGCTGGGGCGGGCGCATCACCTGGACCTACTGCGTGCATAACCCGAGCGTAAAAGCCGGCGTCGCGTGGTACGGCCGGCTCGTCGCGCCGTCGAAGGCGCCGCTGCAGCCGGCCTATCCGGTCGAGCTCGCCCCGAGCCTCAAAGTGCCGGTGCTCGGGCTCTACGGCGGCGAGGACGCGAGCATCCCGGTCGCGCACGTCGAGCAGATGCGCGGCGCGCTGACGGGTGCAGGCAACGCTACGAGCGAAATCGTGGTCTACGACGGCGCGCCGCACGCGTTCTACGCCGACTACCGCCCGAACTACCGCAAGGAAGCAGCGGAGGATGGATGGAAGCGGATGCAGGCTTGGTTCAAGAAGCACGGCGTGGCGTAATCGTCTTGTCATCCCCGCGAAGGCGGGGACCCAGGACAGCATTGCGCTAGATTCCCGCCTCCGCGGGAATGACGAATTGGGCGCGCCGGCTACTGAGTGCTGGCACCCACCCCGAGCAGCCGGCCGACGCTCTCGGATGCCTTAAGCCCCGTGCCGGTGAGCACCAGCACCGTCGTCTCTCCCGGCCTGATCGCGCCGCGAGCGATCAACTGCGACAATCCCGCCGCGGCGGCGGCTGACGTCGGCTCGACATAAAAGCCCCTCTTCGCGAGTCCGGCGAGTGCGCGCACGATCTCGTCCTCCGTGACCGCCACAATCTCGCCCCCGGACGCGCGCACCGGCGCGAGCACTTCCCGCATCCGCGTCGGTTTCGATGAAGCAATGCCCTCCGCGACGGTCGCGCTGACCGGCACCGGGACGAAATGCTCGACGCCCGCCCGGAACGCGGCGAAATACGGCGCGCAGTTCGCGGCTTGTACTCCGTAGAGGCGCGGCATGTGCTGGATCTCCCGGTTGCGCAGCAGCTCGGAGAAGCCGCGGTCGCATCCGAGTACGTTGGCGCCGTAGCCGACCGGCATCACCACGCTGTCCGGGGTGCGGAAGCCGAGCTGCTCCCACAGCTCGTATGCGAGCGTCTTGGTGCCTTCTCCGAAAAATGGCTGCCAGTTGTGGCTCGCGTAGAAGATTTTCCGGCTCATGGCGAGCGCGGCGTCGGCGACGTCCTGGCGCGATCCCCTGATCGTCACCACGTCCGCGCCGCACGCGGCAATCTGCGCGATCTTCGGATACGACGCCGACTCGGGCACCAGCACGCGGCAGCGCATGCCCGCCCGCGCGCAATAGGCGGAAAGCGAGGCGCCGGCGTTGCCCGATGAATCCTCCAGCACCTCGGTCACGCCGCGGCTCTTGAGGTAGCTCACCATCACGGTCATGCCGCGGTCCTTGAAGGAGCCGGTCGGCATCATGAAGTCGAGCTTGAGGTCGACCGTGATCCCGTCCCATGCGGCCCGGACGAGCGGCGTCCAGCCCTCGCCCATCGTGACCGCGCTGCCGGCGTCCACCAGCAGCGCCTTGCGATACCGCCAAAGAGAGTTGACCGAACCGTCGATATCGCCGCGCTTGAGCCCCGGCGCCGGCCCGAGATTGACGTGTCCGCCGGAGTCCCCGCGCCAGCGCGGCTCACCGAGGGAATAGGTCGCGCCGGTGATCGAATCGACGTATTGCACAGCCGAATGCTAAAAGAAAAAGGCGGGTGGTGTCCCGCCTTTTTCCCGGTCCGCGCCGCGCGGTGATCGCGCGAGCGGTGACGGCTTTGTTACTTTCCTTCCTGGCCCTTCTTCTGGGCCTGGCCCTCGGTCTTCTTGCCCTCGCCTTTCTTGGCTTCGCCCTTGGACTTGGCCGGGGCCTTCTTGGGTTCGCCCTTCTTCTTCTCGGCCGTGGCCTTCTTCTCCGTCTTGGCCTTCTCGGCTGTCGGCTTGCCGGGCTGGGCCGGTGTCGCGGGGGTCGCTTTCGCCGCGTCGCCCTTGGCCGGGGCCGCGGGCGTAGCCTGGGCCGCGGCGCCGGAAGCGGCAGCTGCGAATGCGATGGCGATCAACGTGGTCAGCAACTTGCTCATGTCATGACTCCTTTCCTCGTGTGCTTTGTGAATCCGGAATCGCTACTCCGGTCTTGCTACTAACGCGTGAACCTCCCTGCCGTTGACCCGCGAGGACCGGCGGTGTCGCCGGATGGATACAGTAAAATGCTCCCACCCGGCAATCGCCGGCCTGTGTTCAACTCACAATAACCGTCAACCACTGCTCATATGGATCTCAAACTCTCCGGCCGTACCGCACTGATCACCGGCGGCTCGCGCGGCATCGGCTTCGGCGTCGCGCAGTCGCTCGCCGCCGAAGGCTGCCACCTCCACCTCGCCTCGCGCAGCGGCCCCGACCTCGAAGCCGCCCGCAAGAAGTTGCTGGCCGCGCACAAGGTGAACGTCACCGTTCACGCGCTCGACCTCGCCGCGGCCGAGAACGCGAAGAAGCTCGGCGAGGCCTGCCGCGGCGTCGACATCCTCGTGAACAACGCCGGGGCGATCCCGCAGGGCACGTTGACCGGACTCGACGAGAAGGTGTGGCGCGACTCCTGGGATCTCAAGGTATTCGGCTACATCAATCTCTCGCGCGCGATCTACGCCGCGATGTGCGAGCGCAAGCGCGGCGTCATCGTCAACGTCATCGGCGGCGCCGGGGAGCGCCCCACCGCCGGCTACATCGCCGGCAGCATGGCGAACGCGGGCTTGATGGCGTTCTCGCGTGCCCTCGGGGCGGAGAGCCCCAAGTTCGGCGTGCGGGTGATCGGCTTGAATCCGAGCGCGACCGCGACCGACCGCGGCGTGATACGCTGGCGCAACCAGGCGCAGAAAGACCTCGGCGATCCGGAGCGCTGGACCGAATTGACCAAGGGCTTCCCGTTCGGCCGGCCCGCGACGGTGGAGGAGATCGCGGACGTCGTCGTGTTCCTCTGCTCCGACCGCGCCTCCTACGTGTCGGGCACCGTCATCAGCGTGGACGGCGGCAACAGCGCGCGCACTCCGCGCTAATCGCGCCATGCGGCGGCCGATCAGCCTGAAGGTCTACAGCATCGCCCTCGGCCTGCTGGTGCTGATGGTGGTGGTCACCGGGCTTTCGGCGCGGAACCTGAAGCGCCTCAACAACGAGGTGGCCGCCCTATCGGGTTATTACATCGCGCTCGACCAGCAGATGGGCGGTGTGGAAACCCTGGTGCGCCAGCAATCGGTGCACGTCGAGCGCATCCTGCTGCTGTTGCAGGCGCGGAAGCCCGACCGGGCCGTCATCGAGCAGGAGAAGGACCTGTTCGACGCGCGGGGCATCAACGCCGACCAGATCATCGATTCGAGCCTGCACCTGATCAAAGAAGCGCTTTCTTCCTCGCAAGTCAACGTGGACCGCGTCGTGTTCACCGTGTTTGAAGAAGAGTTGCCCGACATCCAGACCGCGCGCCAGCACTTTCACGCGACCTTCCGGCAGTTTCTGATCGAGGCCGAGGAAGGCAACCCCCGCTCGATCAAGGTCGTGCGCGACGCCCTGGAGAGGGAGAAGGACGCCATCAACGAGCGGATGGAAAAAGTGATCCGCGCGCTGCAAAAACTCACCAAGGATTCCGCCAACATGGCGAGCACCGTGGAGCAGCAAGCGAGCCTTTACAACTGGGGCATCACCCTCATCGCCGGCGTGCTTGGCTTGATCTTCGCGGCCGTCGTTACCCGCAACCTGGTCGAGCCCGTGCGCCGGCTTCTCTCCGGCACCAAGGCGGTCGAGGAAGGGGACCTCAGCATCCGCATCCAGGCGAGTTCCGCCGACGAGATCGCCGCGCTCACCGAATCGTTCAACAATATGGTCGCCGGGCTGCGCGAGAAGGAGCGGATCAAGGACACGTTCGGCAAGTACGTCGATCCGCGGATCGTCAAGGGCCTGCTGGAGAACCGGCTGTCCTCAACCGGCGGCGAGAAGCGGGTGATGACCGTGTTCTTCTCCGATCTCGTGGGCTTCACGGCGCTGGGCGAGCAGTTGACGCCAGACGGCGTGGTGCGGTTTCTCAACCAGTATTTCACCCTGATGTCCGAGCCGATTCGCGAGTACGGCGGCATCCTCGACAAGTTCATCGGCGACGCGATCATGGCCTACTGGGGCCCGCCGTTCACCGACGAGAGGGAGCACGCGGCGCTCGCATGCTTCTCGGCGCTTGACCAGATGGCGCGGCTCGAGCAGTTCCGCCGCATGCTGCCCGACATCATAGGACTGAGGAAGGGGCTCCCCGCGGTCAACATCCGCATGGGGATTGCGACCGGCGACGTGACGGTGGGCACCATCGGATCGGAATCCGCGAAGGGCTTCACCGTGATCGGCGACACCGTCAACCTCGCCTCGCGGCTCGAAGGCGCCAACAAGGAGTACGGCACCACCATCCTGGTGAACGAGGACACGCGGAATCTCGCGGCCGATGCCGTGGAAGCGCGCGAACTCGACAGCATCCGCGTGGTGGGCAAGAGCGAGCCCGTGCGCGTGTTCGAGCTCCTGGGGCGCAAGGGACAGCTCGACCCCGCCTTGCTGGAGCTGAAGAGCCGGTTCGAGCAGGGGCTGGGCAATTACCGCAGCGGCACGTGGGATGAAGCGGAGAAGTGCTTCAACGACTGCCTGAAGCTGAAGCCGGATGATGCGCCGGCCCGGCTGCTCAACTCGCGGGTCCAGCAGCTGCGGGCCGACCCTTCCGCGCGCCAGGCCGACGGCGTGTGGACCCTCACCAAGAAGTAGCTGTTAAGAAGCGCCCGGACCCTCGTCCCGATTGCAGGTGCAGGTGTCGCTGAACGTCTTGTCGCAGCAGACGATCTTGCCCGCGCGGCAGCCGCAGACCCCCTTGTTGGCCTTGCAGCACGCCGGCTGCTGGGCGAGGCGGTCAGCGGCCGCGCCGGTTTGAGCGGCCTCGACACACGACTGGGCTTCCAGCGCAAGCGGCTTCGCGACGCCCCGGTCGGCCCCCGTCTCGGCCACGGAAAACACAGACCAAACAACCAGCAGCAATACCAAGTGGAGGCGTCTCATGTTGTCACTCCGCTGTATTACCGGATTAACGCTTCCGGAGGCTTCCGGTTGACTATATCACCAGCGGCCGTTGACCTGACAACCATCCTATCTTGCCGCCGGCGTCTTCCGGGCGCGGTCTACGGTGTCCAGCGCATCGTCATAGGCCTTGCGCGCCTTCGCGTCCCTCGCTCGCGCCGCGTCCAGTG
Organism: Betaproteobacteria bacterium; assembly: GCA_020028375.1. Classification (GTDB taxonomy): domain Bacteria; phylum Pseudomonadota; class Gammaproteobacteria; order Burkholderiales; family SG8-41; genus SG8-41. The sequence continues at coordinate 24,602 of JAHZNX010000002.1, forward strand.
CCTGTTTAGCGCTGTCCAGCTGCTGCTTCGTTTCCGCGGCCTGCTTCTGCGCGGCGCGATCCGTTTCCTGCGCGTTGAGAAAATCCTGCTCGGCGCGTACTGCGTTCTGCCGCGCCTGCTGCATCTCCTGATAGGCAGCGCCGGCCCGCTGCTGGGCGCTGCTAAGCGCCTGCTCGCGTTCGATCGCGTCCCGCACCGGCGCTTGTGCCGCGGCGGCGCCAGCCGTCACCAGCAGCACCAGCCCGATTACTCCTTTCCTCATGGCGCTACGGTAGCACGATTCCAGGGCATCCTCGCAGCAGTAAGCCACCGCGATTGCCAATGCCGCAGGCTGGAATAATTCACGAGTATCGCGGGGTCCGTCATATAAAATCGACGTATCACACTATGGAGGACGTCCAATGGATGCCGCAACGACCGAGAAGTTGGCAGCCGAGTTGCGCGCCGTGGTGCGCGAGGCCGAAGCGCTGATGCGGGCCGCCGCCGCCGAATCCGGCGAGCACCTGCGCGAGGCCGGAGAGAGCGCTCGCGAGGCCGCCGTTGAGATCGACGAGCAGGTGCGCAAGAACCCGTGGGCCGCCGTCGGCATTGCCGCAGGCGTGGGCCTGCTCATCGGGCTGCTGCTCGCGAGGAAGTAGCCATGGGCCTCATTCAATCCGTGCAGGCGCTGCTCGCCACCGCGCTCGGGCTCGCGCGCACCCGGCTCGAGCTCCTGAGTGTCGAGATGCAGGAGCTGCTCGCGCGCCTGGTGCTGATCATGATCGGCGCGGTGGCGGCGATCCTCCTCGCAGCGCTGGCGCTCGGCTTCGGCGCCGTGGCGTTGGT
>JAHZNX010000200.1 GCA_020028375.1 Betaproteobacteria bacterium
TCCCTCGGGGATGTCGGGCACGGTCATCGACGTCCAGGTCTTCACCCGCGAGGGCATCGAGCGCGACAAGCGCGCCCAGCAGATCATCGACGACGAGCTCAAGCGCTACAAGAAGGATCTCGCCGACCAGCTGCGCATCGTCGAGAACGACGCCTTCGAGCGCCTTGAGCGCCTGCTCATCGGCAAGACCGCGAACGGCGGGCCGAAGAAGCTTGCCAAGGGCTCCAAGATCACCAAAGCCTATCTCACCGACGTCGAGCGCCACGGCTGGTTCGACATCCGGGTCGCGAACGACAAGATCGCGGCGCAGATGGAGAGCATCAGGGACAGCCTCAAGCAGACCGAGGCCCTGTTCGACAAGGCCTTCGAGGAGAAGAAGAAGAAGCTTACCCAGGGCGATGAGCTGGCGCCCGGCGTGCAAAAGATGGTGAAGGTCTATCTCGCGGTCAAGCGGCGGCTGCAGCCCGGCGACAAGATGGCGGGACGCCACGGCAACAAGGGCGTCATCTCCAAGATCGTTCCGGTCGAGGACATGCCGTACATGGCGGATGGCACGCCGGTCGACATCGTGCTCAATCCCCTGGGGGTGCCTTCGCGCATGAACGTGGGACAGATACTGGAGACGCACCTGGGCTGGGCCGCGAAGGGGCTCGGGGTGAAGATCGGGGAACTCCTCGCGGCGAGCGCCAAGGCGGCGGAGGTGCGTAAGCTCCTCAACCGGATCTACGCGAGCGGCGCGCGCGCCGAGGATCTCGAATCGCTCGGCGACGAGGACATCGTGCGGCTGGGCGAGAACCTGAAGAGCGGCGTGCCGTTCGCAACCCCGGTGTTCGACGGCGCCACCGAGAAGGAGATCAAGGAGATGCTCGAGCTGGCGGGGCTGCCGCGCACCGGGCAGGTCACCCTCCACGACGGCCGCTCCGGCGACCCGTTCGAGCGCCCGGTGACCGTGGGTTTCATGCACATGCTGAAGCTCCACCACCTGGTGGACGACAAGATGCACGCGCGCTCGACCGGGCCCTACAGCCTGGTCACGCAGCAACCCCTCGGCGGCAAGGCGCAGTTCGGCGGCCAGCGCTTCGGCGAGATGGAGGTGTGGGCGCTGGAAGCTTACGGCGCGGCCTACACGCTGCAGGAAATGCTGACCGTCAAGTCCGACGACACCGAAGGGCGGCGCAAGGTCTACGAATCCATCGTGAAGGGCGACCACCGCATCGAAGCCGGCATGCCGGAGTCGTTCAACGTGCTGGTGAAGGAAATCCGGTCGCTCGCGATCGACATCGACCTCGACCACAAACGTTATTGACAGTGCATCACCCAGGAGCCGAGATGAAAGCACTGCTGGATCTGTTCAAGCAAGTCACTCAGGAAGAAGAGTTTGACTCGATCAAGATCGGGCTCGCCTCGCCCGAGAAGATCCGCTCGTGGTCGTACGGCGAAGTGAAGAAGCCGGAGACGATCAATTACCGCACCTTCAAGCCCGAGCGCGACGGTCTCTTCTGCGCCAAGATCTTCGGGCCGGTGAAGGACTACGAGTGCCTGTGCGGCAAGTACAAGCGGCTGAAGCACCGCGGCGTGATCTGCGAGAAGTGCGGCGTCGAGGTGACGCTGTCGAAAGTCCGCCGCGAGCGCATGGGCCATATCGAGCTCGCGAGCCCGGTGGCGCACATCTGGTTCCTGAAGAGCCTGCCTTCGCGCATGGGGATGGTGCTCGATATGACGCTGCGTGACATCGAGCGCGCGCTCTACTTCGAAGCGTACGTCGTGATCGACCCGGGCATGACGCCGTTAAAGCGCGCTCAGCTCATGACCGAGGACGACTACCTCGCCAAGGTCGAGGAGTTCGGCGACGACTTCACCGCGATGATGGGCGCGGAGGGCATCCGCGAGCTGCTACGCAGCCTCGAGTTGCGGCGCGAGATCGAGAAGCTGCGCGAGGAGCTCGCTGCCACCAGCTCCGACACCAAGATCAAGAAGATCGCCAAGCGTCTGAAGGTGCTGGAGGCGTTCCACAAGTCGGGCATCAAGCCGGAATGGATGATCCTGGAGGTGCTGCCGGTGCTGCCGCCGGAGCTGCGGCCGCTGGTGCCGCTCGATGGCGGGCGCTTCGCCACCTCGGATTTGAACGACCTCTACCGGCGCGTCATCAACCGCAACAACCGATTGAAGCGCCTGCTCGAGCTGAAGGCGCCCGAAATCATCGTCAGGAACGAGAAGCGCATGCTGCAGGAAGCGGTGGACTCGCTGCTCGACAACGGCCGCCGCGGCAAGGCCATGACCGGCGCCAACAAGCGGCCGCTGAAGTCGCTCGCCGACATGATCAAGGGCAAGAGCGGGCGCTTCCGCCAGAACCTGCTCGGCAAGCGCGTCGACTATTCCGGCCGCTCGGTGATCGTGGTGGGACCGCAGTTGAAGCTCCACCAGTGCGGGCTGCCCAAGTTGATGGCGCTGGAACTGTTCAAGCCCTACATCTTCCACAAGCTGGAAGTGATGGGGCTCGCGACCACCATCAAGGCCGCGAAGCGCATGGTGGAGGACCAGGAAGCGATCGTATGGGACATCCTGGAGGAGGTGATCCGCGAGCACCCGGTCATGCTGAACCGGGCACCCACCCTGCACCGTCTCGGCATCCAGGCGTTCGAGCCGGTGCTGATCGAGGGCAAGGCGATCCAGCTGCACCCCCTGGTGTGCGCGGCGTTCAACGCCGACTTCGACGGCGACCAGATGGCGGTGCACGTGCCGCTGTCGCTGGAAGCGCAGATGGAGGCGCGCACGCTGATGCTGTCCTCCAACAACATTCTTTCGCCCGCGAACGGCGAGCCGATCATCGTGCCGTCCCAGGACATCGTGCTCGGGCTCTACTACAGCACGCGCGAGAAAGTGGGCGCGCGCGGCGAGGGCTCGATCTTCACCAATCTTTCCGAGGTCTCGCGCGCGTATGACACCGGCCAGGCCGAGGTCAACGCCCGCATCACGGTGCGCATCAAGGAGGTCGAGCTCGACGCCGACGGCGAGAGGCGCGAGAAACTCGTGCGCCACGAGACCACCGTCGGGCGGGCGCTGCTCTCGGACATCCTGCCGGCGGGCCTGCCGTTCGAGCTCATCAACAAGCCGCTCAAGAAGAAGGAGATCTCGCGGCTCATCAACGCGGCCTTCCGCCGCTGCGGGCTGCGCGAGACCGTGATTTTCGCGGACAAGCTGATGTACACCGGCTTCGCGATGGCGACCAAGGCGGGCCTCTCGATCGCGGTCGACGACATGCTGATCCCGAACCAGAAGCACGAGATCATCGCCGACGCCGAGAAGGAAGTGCAGGAGATCGAGAAGCAGTACACCTCCGGGCTGGTGACCCAGGGCGAGCGCTACAACAAGGTGGTGGACATCTGGGGGCGCGCCGGCGACCTGGTGGCGAAGGCGATGATGGAGCAGCTCGGCGTCGAGCCGGTGATGGATTGGGACGGCAAGAAGCGCGAGTGGCAACCGCGCAAGGACAAGAAGGGCCAGCCCGTGATGCAGGAGTCGCTCAACTCCATCTACATGATGGCGGACTCCGGCGCGCGCGGCTCCGCCGCCCAGATCCGGCAGCTCGCCGGCATGCGCGGCCTGATGGCGAAGCCCGACGGATCGATCATCGAGACGCCGATCACCGCCAATTTCCGCGAGGGTCTGAACGTGCTGCAGTACTTCATCTCGACGCACGGCGCGCGCAAGGGCCTCGCTGACACGGCGCTGAAGACCGCCAACTCGGGTTACCTCACGCGGCGGCTGGTGGACGTCACCCAGGACCTGGTGGTGACCGAGGACGATTGCGAGACTTCGCAGGGCGTGTCGATGAAGGCGCTGATCGAAGGGGGCGAAGTCGTCGAGAGCCTGCGCGAGCGCATTCTCGGACGCGTGTGCGCGACGGATATCGTCAATCCCGAGAGCGGCAAGGTGATCTACCCCGCCAACACGCTGCTCGACGAGGACGCGGTGGAGGCGATCGAGGCCGCCGGTATCGATGAGGTCAAGGTGCGCACGCCGCTCAACTGCGACACGCGCCACGGGCTGTGCGCCAAATGCTACGGGCGCGATCTCGGACGCGGCACGCCGGTCAACGTCGGCGAGGCGGTCGGCGTCATCGCCGCGCAGTCGATCGGCGAGCCGGGCACCCAGCTCACCATGCGCACCTTCCACATCGGCGGTGCCGCCTCCCGCACCGCGGTGGTGAGCCAGATCGAGAGCAAATCGAACGGCGTCATGCGCTACAGCGCGGGCATGCGCTACGTGACCAGCTCGCGGGGCGAGCTGGTTGCGATCTCGCGCAATGGCGAGGTCGTGATTCACGACGAGGGCGGCCGCGAGCGCGAGCGCCACAAGGTGCCGTACGGGGCGACGCTCCTCGCGCGCGACGGCGAGGCGGTCAAGGCCGGGCAGGTGCTCGCGACGTGGGACCCGCACACCCGCCCGATCATCACCGAGTACGCCGGCCGCATCAAGTTCGAGAACGTCGAAGAAGGCGCGACGGTCGCCAAGCAGATCGACGAGGTGACGGGTCTGTCCACTCTCGTGGTGGTCGATCCCAAACGCCGTGGAGGCGCGCAGGCGAAAGGGCTGCGCCCGCAGGTGAAGCTGCTCGACGACGCCAACCACGAAATCCGGATGGCGGGGTCCGACCAGCCGGTCAACATCACCTTCCAGATGGGCTCG
>JAHZNX010000201.1 GCA_020028375.1 Betaproteobacteria bacterium
AACTTATTTTCTGGAAAGCTTGCGGTCAGGCAAGCTTTCCATGGCAGTGCTTGTACTTCTTGCCCGAGCCGCATGGGCAGGGATCGTTGCGGCCGACCTTCTCGGCGCCCCGCACGAACGGCTGCGGCCGCTCGGCCACCGCGACGTCGCCTTCCGCTTCCGCCTCGACGGCGGTGCCGCCGCTGCCCGCCAATTCGGCGTGTTGGTATTGTATGTTCCGCGGCGCCGCCGGCTCTTCCACCGCCGCGAGCTCCTGGGCGCTGCGGATCTGCACCGTCATCAGGATCTTCGTGACCTCGGTCTTGATCGACTCCAGCATCATGGAAAAGAGCTCGAACGCCTCGCGCTTGTATTCCTGGGTCGGGTTCTTCTGCGCGTAGCCGCGCAGGTGGATGCCCTGGCGCAGGTGGTCGAGCGCGGCGAGGTGCTCTCGCCAGTGGGTGTCGAGGCTCTGCAGCATGATCGCGCGCTCGTAGTGGCGCATCGCCTGCGGGTCCACGGCCGCGATCTTGTCCTCGTACTGCTTGCGCGCGGCGTCGATGATGCGGCGGTGCAGCTCCTCCTCCTCGAGCTCGGGCTGGTCCTTCAACCAGCGCGCCACCCCGAGCTTCAACTGGAGCTCGGCTTCCAGCGTCTTCTCCAGCCCCGCCACGTCCCACTGCTCCTCCAGGCTCCCCGGCGGTATGTGCTGGTTGATGCTGCCGTTGATGACATCGGCACGCATGGCTCGCAGGGTATCCGAGATATCGATTGACTCCAGCAGCTCGTTGCGCTGCTGGTAGATGACTTTTCTCTGGTCGTTCGCGACGTCGTCGTATTCCAGCAGGTGCTTGCGGATGTCGAAGTTGCGCGATTCGACCTTGCGCTGGGCGTTCTCGATGGAGCGCGTCACCCAGCGGTGCTCGATCGCCTCGTCCTCCGGCATCTTCAACCGCTCCATGATCGCCGCCACGCGATCGGAGGCGAAGATCCTCAGCAGCGGATCCTCGAGCGAAAGGTAGAACCGGCTCGACCCGGGATCCCCCTGGCGCCCGGAGCGGCCGCGCAGCTGGTTGTCGATGCGGCGCGATTCGTGCCGTTCGGTGCCGACGATGTGCAGCCCCCCCGCCGCGACCACCTGGTTGTGCAGTTTCTGCCACTCGATGCGCACGGCCTCGGCCTGCTTCCTGCGGCTCGCCTCGTCGAGCGCGGGCTCGGCCAGCAGCCGGTTGATCTCCGGCTCGGGATTGCCGCCCAGCACGATGTCGGTGCCGCGGCCCGCCATGTTGGTGGCGATGGTGATCATCTTGGGCCGTCCGGCCTGGATCACGATCTCGGCCTCGCGCGCGTGCTGCTTGGCATTCAACACGTTGTGCGGCAGCTTCTCCTTCTTGAGCATCTCGGACAGCAGCTCCGAGTTCTCGATCGACGTGGTGCCAACCAGAGTCGGCTGGTCGCGCTCGTAGCAGTCCTTGATGTCGTTGATGATCGCACGGTGCTTCTCGCGCGCCGTGCGGTAGACCTGGTCCATGCGGTCTTCGCGGATCATCCTCATGTGCGTGGGAATCACGATGGTCTCGAGCCCGTAGATCTGCTGGAACTCGTAAGCCTCGGTGTCCGCCGTCCCGGTCATGCCGGCGAGCTTGCCGTACATGCGGAAGTAGTTCTGGAACGTGATCGTCGCGAGCGTCTGGTTCTCCTTCTGGATCTCGACGCCCTCCTTGGCCTCGACCGCCTGGTGCAGGCCGTCCGACCAGCGCCGCCCCGGCATCAGCCGGCCGGTGAACTCGTCCACGATGATGATTTCGCCGCCCTGCACCACGTACTGCTGGTCGCGGTGAAACAGGCTGTGGGCCCGCAGCGCGGCGTTCATGTGGTGCATCAAGTGGATGTTGGCCGGATCGTAGAGGCTCGTCCCGGGCGTGAGCAGGCCCGCTTTCGCCAGCAATTCCTCCGCGTGCTCGTGCCCCTGCTCCGACAGCAGCACCTGGTGCGCCTTCTCGTCCACCCAGTAGTCGCCCGCGGCGTCCTCCTTATTCTGGCGCACGAGACTGGGGACGACCCGGTTCATGCGGACGTAGAGATCGGTGGTGTCCTCGGCCTGCCCCGAGATGATGAGCGGCGTGCGCGCCTCGTCGATCAGGATCGAGTCCACCTCGTCCACGATCGCGTAGTGCAGCCCGCGCTGCACCCGCTCGGGCAAGGTTGACCCCCACGGTGAGGCCCAGGAAGAGGTAGATCTTGCCCATCCAGTCGGCGTCGCGGCTGGCCAGGTAATCGTTGACCGTCACGATGTGCACGCCTTCGCCGGCGAGCGAGTTGAGATAGGCGGGAAGGGTCGCGACCAGCGTCTTGCCCTCGCCGGTGCGCATTTCCGCGATCTTCCCGTTGTGGAGCGCCACGCCGCCGACGAGCTGCATGTCGAAATGGCGCATGTTGAGGGTGCGCCGGGCGGCTTCGCGCACCACCGCGAACGCTTCCGGCAACAGTTCCTCGATGGCTTCCCGGCGGGCGTCCTTCCGCTCGCTCGCCAGCCGCTCCCCGCGCTCGGCGTCGTCGCCGGCATCCCCGGAGACCCGCGCGAGCCGGTCGCGGATGCGGGCGCGGAATTCGTCGGTCTTGGCGCGCAGTCCCGCATCCGTCAGGGTCTGCATCTGCGGCTCGAGCGCGTTGATCGCGCGCACCTGGCGCCCGTACTGGCGCAGCAGCCGGTCGTTCCGGCTGCCGAAGATCTTTCTCAGTATCGACTGGATCATTCGCCGCGGGCCATGCTAAACAAAAAGGGGTGGGGACACGCCCCACCCCCTTGCCAAATCCCGGTCTCTCGAATCAGCTCGGCAACCGCAGGAACCGCGTCGGATTGACCGGCGCCCCGCGCTGGCGCACCTCGAAATGCAGGTGGGTGCCGGTCGCACGCCCCGTCTTGCCGACTTCGCCGATCTTCGCGCCCCGGAGCACCACATCTCCGATCTTCACCAGCCGCTTCGAAGCGTGCGCGTAACGCGTGACCAGATTGTTGCCGTGATCGATCTCGATCATATTACCATACTGCGGGTGCACGTCCGAGTAGATGACGACGCCGCCCGCAGCCGCGCGAAACGCGGTGCCATGCTCGGCCATGACGTCGATGCCTTCGTGAAAGGCGCGCTGACCGGTGAACGGATCGATGCGCCAGCCGAAGTTCGATGAATACCAGCCGCCCTCGACCGGCAGGATGGTCGGAAGCAGCTTCTTCTTCGCGCTGTCGAGCGTGAACAGCGATTCGAGCACGCCAAGCTTGTCGCCGCGGTCTTCGACCTGCCGCGTCAGCAGGTCGAGCTGACGCGTGAAGTCGCTGAGCGAGAGGTCCTGCGGCGGCAGCGACGATACCGCGCCGCCGCGCGCCGGAGGTTCATTGAATACCAGATCCTGGGGCTTGAACCCCGCCAGCTTGGCGAGCCGCTCGCCCAGGGTGTCGAGGCGCACCAGTTGCGCCTGCATCTGCCCGAGCCTGACGGCCATCGCATTGAGATTCTCGCGCAGATACGACTCGGTCCGCGCGTGCTGTTCCTGCTGGGCCGACAGGAGGATCGTCTGCAGGTAGGGAACGTTGAGCTCGGCGGCAAAGCGCAGCAGCACGTAATTGATCGCGGATGCGAGCGCCAGCACGGAAACGATCAAGCCCAGGCCGAGCAGCGCGAACTGCGGCAGCCCCAGGCTTATGGTCTTCGCCTTCGCCAGTTTTCCCGAAACCAGGATAATATTCATCGTCCTACTCCTGACACCCCCCAGTGCCTGTCCAGAAGATCGGCGATGTCATCGCCCGCTCCGGCGGCCTTGAGGCCCTTGCACTCCACGCCCGCCGCCTGAGCGACCTGCAGCAGCTTCTGCTTGAAGCGACTCCCTCTGAGCTTGCCGCGGCAATCCGGGTGACCGACCTGAAGGCGGGGACCCTTGTTGTCCTGGCTGACAATCCCGCCGTGGCAGCCAAACTCCGGCAGCTTGCGCCGCGACTCCTAAAACACGTTCAAAAACAACAGGCGGAGATTACTGGAATCCGGGTGGGTGTGCAAGTAAAAACGCACAAAATCAAGGACGAGCATGAAGTCACGAAGCACCCGTTACCCCCTGAAGCCATTAAGAATTTGGGAGGGCTTGCGGAAGCGCTTCCGGCCTCGCCGTTGAAGTCCGCGCTGGCGCGAATGCTCGCGCGGCGCAATTCCACAAAGCGGAACTAGGATACGCGGCGGCTCAGACCACCAGTACCAGTCGCTCGAGCAGGTAGAGCGCGAGAAACACCAGCAGGAATACAAAGGCGAACTGGAATAGCCGCCAGGCGAAAGTAAGGTAGCGCCGGTTGCGCGTGAAGAGGTAAAGCACGATCGCACCGACGATCCCGATCAGGACCAGGACGCCGATCAGCCTGAGTACGACCATGCGCGGTTTCTAGTCCGCGGCGATGCGGGTCGCCGCTCAGGCCGGCTGGGGCTGCCAGGCGAAGAACGCGGGCGCGTCCTCTTCGCGTTCGAAACTGATGAACTCCCAGGAGGGCTTGTCCTCGAGCAGCCGGCGCAGCAGCCGGTTGTTGAGCGCGTGCCCCGATTTGTGCCCGGAGAAGGCGCCGATGAGGGGATGGCCGAGCAGATAGAGATCGCCGATCGCGTCGAGCACCTTGTGCTTGACGAACTCGTCCTCGTAGCGCAAGCCGTCGGTGTTGAGCACCCGGTATTCGTCCATCACGATCGCGTTGTCGAGGCTGCCGCCCAGCGCGAGCCCCTGCGACCGCAGCGTCTCGACGTCCTGCATGAAGCCGAAGGTGCGCGCGCGGCTCACCTCCTTGATGTAGGACGTCGTGGTGAAGTCCACCGTGACCGAGCGGCCCGCCTTCTCGAATACCGGATGCGCGAAATCGATTCCCATGGTGAGCTTGAAGCCGTAATACGGCTCGAAGCGCACCCACTTGTCGCCTTCCTTCACCTCGACGGGCTTCAGGATGCGAACGAACTTCTTCGGGGCGCCCTGCTCCTCGATGCCCGCCGATTGCAGCAGGAACACGAACGGGCCGGCGCTGCCGTCCATGATCGGCACCTCCGGGGCGGTGAGGTCGACGTAGGCATTGTCGATGCCCAGGCCGGCCAGTGCCGACATCAGATGCTCGACCGTGTAGATCCGCGCATCGTTCTTTTCCAGGCAGGAGGAGAGCCGGGTGTCGCCAACCGCGTACGGCTCGCCCTTGATCTCCACCGGCGGCTGAAGATCGATGCGCCGGAACACGATGCCGGTATTTGCCGCCGCCGGCCGCAGCGTCATGTAGATCTTGGTGCCGGTGTGCAGCCCCACGCCGGTCGCGCGGATGATGTTCTTCAGCGTGCGTTGCTGGATCAAGCGAAAACTCCCTGAAATTTCAGGTTCTTAAGTGCATAAGTTTAACACGTTCAATTGCTGCCATGCAAAAAACTGACGAAACGTATTGCTGCGAGCGCCATCCGGCTGCGGACGGGGCGGCCCTGGCGCCGACAGCGGCGCAGGATAATCGACCGACCGGCGGCGCGATGACCCGCGGCCTCGGAACAGAAGTCGGCAAGCATCGAACGCAGCCACGTCGGCCGCCGGCGCGCAGCCTCGGAACAGCTTGTGGCAAGAGTCCGAATCCGCACTGTCGGCTGCCTTGCACGCCTCAGCGGTCGCACCCGCAAGCGGGCACCTGCTCCACGCTTCGGCGTGCCCTCCTTGGTCGCATCCCCGCAAGCGGGGCGCGTCGAGGGGCGGAAGAGGGACCCTCTGGGATCTGACCCCCGGTGACGCGCATGGATCGGCATTGAAACGACGCGCCCTTGATCGGCTCCACGGTCGCATCCCGCAAGCGGGCCCCTGCTCCACGTTCCGCCGATCCCTGCTCAACGTTCCGACGCGCCCTCCTTGGTCGCACCCGCAAGCGGGCACCTGCTCCGCCCTCCGACGCGCTAGTCCGCCTGTTTGCGCAGGAACGCGGGGATGTCGAGCATTTCGACACCCGACTGCCGCATCGCTTCGACCGTCGCATCGCGATTGCGCTTGGAGCGCATGACCGCCGGCATCTCGAGCGCGCCGTAATCCACTTCCAGCGGCTGGTTGTCGGTGCCGGTCTTGCTCGCCACCACGGTGAGCGGCTTGCTCTGCCGTTGCACCACCGGCTTGCCGAGCCCCGTCGCGATGATCGTCACCCGCAGCTGGTCACCCAGCGCATCGTCGTACACCGTGCCGATGATGGGATGCGCCGAGTCCGACGAGAACGCCTTGATCGTGCCCATCACGTCGTACATCTCCTGCAGCTGGAAGGTCGCCTTGCTCGCCGAGATGTTGACCAGCACGCCGCGCGCATCCGCGATGTTGACGTCCTCGAGCAACGGGCACGAGATAGCCTGTTCCGCCGCAAGCCGTGCCCGGTCCGCTCCGGAGGACCGCGCCGAGCCCATCATCGCCATGCCCATCTCGGCCATCACCGTGCGCACGTCGGCGAAGTCCACGTTGATCATCCCAGGGCAGCTGATGATCTCGGCGATGCCGGCGACTGCGCCGTGCAGCACGTCGTTCGCGGCCTTGAACGCCCCGTCGAGCGTCACCTGGTTGCCAAGCACTTCCATCAGCTTGTCGTTGGGCACCACGATCAGC
>JAHZNX010000202.1 GCA_020028375.1 Betaproteobacteria bacterium
GGCGAGGGCCACGGCGAGCGTTTCCGAGTCGAAGGCGGCGATTTCCGCGCGCCGGAACTCGCCCCGCTCATAGGCCAGCGCGGCCAGCAGGCGGGTGAGAATCCGGGACTGCGAGAACGCGGGGTTGTTCTCGATCCTGCGCACCGCGGCATCCAGCGGATCGCCGATCAGGGGACCGGAACGAAAGCGCGTAACGTGCCGCAATTCATCCAGGAACCGGGCAATCGACAGCATCTCGGTCGCACCGGCCGCGCGTTTCGACTCGCTTACCTGCTCGCTCACGCCGGTTCACACGCCGAAGCGCTTGGAAGCCATGTTGCCGATGGCCAGGCACGCCGCCGCGCTCGCCATCGCGATGAGCAGCGAGTACATGCTGAAGTCGTTCGGGGTCTCCGTGGGGGCGCCGAGCATCGGCGCGAACACGTTCCCGCCGAGGAATCCCCCCACTGCGCCGATGATGACCGAGACGATCATGCCCCGGTCCTCGTTGGCCCTCATGTAGGCAAAGCCTATCCAGCCGAGTGCGCCTCCCGCCAGCACCCACATTGCGATGTTCATGTCGTCCTCACGAATAATGTAACGTCGGGCCGGAAAGCGTACACGAGGCAAGCCGCCGACTCTGTACGCTAGCGCACGTTCAGGCATGGGCGTGGTGCGCCTGATGTCACGCGCCAGGCGTCAGCGACCGCTGGCTCGGCCCATCGTCCTGCGCCCCTTGTTCCGGGCGGGGCTGCGGTGCGCGTTTCGCCACGTCGCCTTTCGCTGCCCGGGGTACGCGTCCCTGGGGGCCGGGCCCGGGTTCGTGCTCGCGGTCATTGCTTTCACCCGCTCGATCTCGACCGTCACGGCATCGACGTTCTCCGGATGTCCAGCGTCCGGGCCGCGCAACTGCAGCGCGTTCTTTTCCCGGTCAAGGAGCTCGTGCAATCTGCGGAGCGCCGAACTGCAGGACGCCGCAATGCCGGCATCCTTTTCCATGGCCTGCCGCTGCGACTCGATTTCGGCGATCGCGTCGATCACCTCATCGGTCGCCGGTGGTGTTCCCAAAGGGCGTGCTTCGGACATCACATTTCCAATTGACCGGCTCTGCGAGCCATCCGTCGTTGTGGAGATTGTCCGCATCGCGGCCAGTGTGCTCTGTGCGCCAGCGCACATACGGCGACAGGTTCTTTCGGTATTGTCCGCGTCACGTTGCAGCGCCGCACTTTCACTCCGAGACGCATCGTGCCCATCGCCAACAGCCTGCTTGCGGCCTTGCCCGACCGGGACTACCGGCGCCTGCGCGCGCGCCTGGAGCCCGTCACGCTGACCTTCGGCGAGGTGCTCTATCGTCCCGGGGAGCCGATCCAGCACGTCTACTTTCCGACCAATGCGCTGGTGTCCCTGCTCACGCCGGTAGAGGGCCATATGGCCCTGGAAATCGGCCTGGTCGGCCGCGAAGGCATGCTCGGGATACCCCTCGCGCTCGGGACCAGCAATTCGCCGGTGCGCGCATTGGTGCAGGGCTCGGGCGCGGCGCTGCGCATGAATTCCGCGCACTTCCTGGCAGGATTCAGGCGGAGCGTGCCCCTGCAGAAGGAAATCCACCGGTATATCCACGAGCGGATGGTTCAAATAACGCAAACCGCCGCCTGCAACCGCTTTCACCTGGTCGAGGCGCGCCTTGCCCGCTGGCTCCTGATGACGCGCGACCGCGTGCAATCGGATCAATTCCGGCTGACGCAGGAGCTGCTCAGCTGCATGCTGGGCGTGCTGCGGGTCGCCGTGACGAAGGCCGCCGGCGCCCTGCAACAGCGAAAACTGATCAGCTACCGCCGGGGCGAGATCCAGATTCTCGACGGGCAGGGCCTGGAAGAAGCCGCCTGCCAGTGTTACCAGGTCCTCAAGAACACGCACGACCGCGCGCCCGACGGGGATTCGAATCGCGAAAGGGCGCCGATCGCCGCGGCGGCTTGAGACGGCGATGACGAAGTTCAACCGAAACAACCCTACGGAGCATCCATCATGGCCGACCATCCGAATTTTAAGCCGGGAAGGACCCTGGACCTGTTCACCGGAAAGCACGGCACCGGCACGGGCGGAAATTTGCAGAGCAACGCCGCCGCAGACGACTTCCCCGGCGACTTCGCGAAGCTGAAATTGCAGATCATCCGGCCGGTCTTCGAAAGCATCGGCAACCAAATGACGGAGCGCGGGCACGCGTTCAACATTTCCGAGGAGTCGGGCGGGAAGATCTCGATCCACATCGTGCCCCCGGGCGCGAACCAGTCCATTCACCCCTACGACTGGTTTCCCACGTTTTCCCTCTACGGGGCCCCGTTCACGAGGCGAATCGGGGTGCACGGTCGCAATACGCGCCCCAATTCGTCCGGCGCGACCGGCGAGCGCGGCGACTACCCGCTGGCAAAGGTCAGCAAGGACGTCGTGGAAGAAGAGCTGATGAAATTCATCGGCGAGATCGCCAACTGGTAGCGCATTCGCGGGCGGGTGCGCGTGCGTTCCCGGTGCCGGCCGCAGCAAACCGGGTCCCGGGCTCATCGTCTCCCGGCCGCCCAGGACGTTTTGTGCGGTGGCGTACGGATGGAGTATGCTGCCCATTCGAACCCCGTGCCGCCTGGTGTGGCGATCGACCGCATCGGCGGCGGTGCCCTGGAGGCGGAATGCGCCGCCCCGCAATGCCTGCGTTACATAATCCCAAGCAAAACCAGCTGCTTGCCGCCCTGCCTGCCGCGGACTACGAGCGGCTGCTGCCCCATCTGGAACCCGTAGCGCTGCCGCTCGGCCTGGTCGTCTTCGAATCCGGCAGCAAGTTGCGGCACCTGTATTTCCCCGCCAGCGGTATCGTGTCTTTGCTCTACGCCATGGAAAGCGGGGCCTCCACGGAGATCGCGGTCATAGGCAACGAAGGCGTGGTCGGGATCGCGTTGTTCATGGGCGGTGAGAGCACGCCCAGCCGGGCAGTGGTGCAAAGCGCCGGCCACGGCTACCGGCTCACGGCAGCCATTCTGAAAAAGGAATTCAAGCTCGGCGGCCCGCTGCAGTATCTGCTGCTGCGCTACACCCAGGCGCTCATTGCGCAGATGACGCAGACCGCGGTCTGCAACCGGCACCATGCAGTGGACCAACAACTGTGCCGCTGGCTCTTGTTGAGCCTGGATCGCCTGCCCTCGAACGAGCTCGTCATGACGCAGGAGCTGATCGCCAACATGCTGGGGGTGCGCCGCGAGGGCGTCACGGAAGCCGCCGGAAAACTGCAAGAGGCCGGACTGATTCATTACACGCGCGGCCACATCACCGTGCTGGACCGTCCGAAGCTGGAAGCGCGAGTGTGCGAGTGTTACGCGGTGGTCAAGAAGGAAATGGATCGCCTGCTGCCGGACGAAACCGCGCCCTGATGCCTCCAGTCGAGCGGCTGCTGAGCTGCCACCCCCGTTCGCGAACGGTACCATCGGGCTAGCGGTCTCACCATCATCGAGACCGCACAAACGCTTCCTTGAGCTGCGCCAGGTCCTTGCTCCGGGGAATCTCCAGCATGCCAGTGCTAGGCTCGGCCTTCCGGGTCGTTGAGACTTCGCTTCAGAAAAGGAAATTCAAAAGTTGAACGTGAGCAGAAACACTATTCGCGGATTCTTGCTCCATTGGAGGGCGCGCCTCCGCGGAAATGGCCTGGCACGACAACTCGCCGACGAGCCGCCGCTGCGATCGGAGCTGCTCAGCACCGATCAGATGGAACAGTATGGCAGGACGCTGGCGGCCTCGCACAAGTTGAGTCCGACCCGTGCGCCGGACCGGCTACTGACACGGCTGACCGAGAATGAAGCCGTCCTGATCGAGGCTTGCAACGTGCTGACGGCGGCGGTCAAGGAGAACCGCCGGATCGCGCCGGCCGGGGAATGGCTGCTCGACAACTTCTATCTGATCGAAGAGCAGATTCGCACGGCCAAGAGGCATTTGCCGAAGGGCTACAGCCGGGAGCTGCCGCGCCTGCTGAACGGCCCATCAGCGGGGCTTCCGCGCGTCTACGACATTGCCCTGGAAACGATCTCGCACGGCGATGGGAGAGTGGACTCGGAAAGTCTCGGTGGCTTCGTAGCGGCCTACCAGAAGGTCTCGGCCCTCAATCTGGGCGAATTGTGGGCCATCCCCATCATGTTGCGCCTGGCGCTCGTCGAAAATCTCCGGCGTGTTGGAGCGCAGATCGCCGCCAACCGGATCCACCGCAACGGCGCAGATTATTGGGCGGATCAGATGACGGAGGTTGCCGGGAGGGACCCGAAGAGCCTGATCCTGGCGATCGCGGATATGGCGCGGTCGGGCCAGCCGATGGTGAGCTCGTTTGTTGCGGAATTCGCGCGCCGCTTGCAGGGACAGAGCCCCGCTTTGGCATTGCCGCTCACCTGGATCGAGCAGCGGCTCTCCGAGGATGGCCTGACGATCGAGCAGTTGGTGCAGTCGGAAAACCAGCAACAGGCCGCCGACCAGGTCTCCATCAGCAACAGCATCGGCAGTCTCCGCTTTCTGGGAGCGATGGACTGGCGCGAGTTCGTCGAGACCATGAGCGTCGTCGAGACGAAACTGCGGGAGGATCCGGGCGGGGTCTACGGCAGGATGGATTTTGCTACCCGTGATCGCTACCGGCACGTCGTGGAGA
>JAHZNX010000203.1 GCA_020028375.1 Betaproteobacteria bacterium
GGAACACCATATTGAGATTCGGCGCGAGCGCGCCGTCGCCCTGCATGCCGATGCCGAGAAGGGTGCGGACCGTGCTGCGCGCGCCGTCCGCGCCAACGAGGTACTTCGCGCGTACTGTGCTGTGCGCGCCGGACCTTAGATCCTCCAACTCCGCGGATACGCCGTCGCTATCCTGCGCGATACTCTCCAGGTGGCAATCGAAGCGGAGCTGGACGCCAGGCAGTCCGGCTGCGCGTTGCCACAGCACTTCCTCCAGCGTGTATTGCGGGACCCATTGGCCGGGCTCCGAATAGAGATCGCTGCGGGTGCGCGCGCAATAGAAGGCATCCTCGAAGCGCGCGAGGGTGTAGCCGTTCAGCCGCGTGGCGAACACGATGTTCGTGGGGTAGTCCGGCGGCAGCGGCGAGGCGTGGCGCAGCTCGTCAGCGATGCCCCAGCGGCGCAGCAACTCCAGGGAGCGGACGTTCGTCAGCTTCGCGCGGGGTTTCAGTCCGACGCGGTCGTGCTGCTCCACGACGATGCAGGGAACCGAGCGCAGTCCCAGGTCGATCGCCAGCGCGAGCCCGACCGGGCCGGCACCAACGATGAGCACGTCTGTTGCGTGCCTATCTCCCACCACCCCGTCACCTTCGGTGCCACCCCTCCTCCGGCAGGAGGGGAGGATCTCGGCTCACCCTCGGTCAGGAGGGGATTTTTTTCACCGCCGGCTAGCGCGCGAGCGGATCGGGACGCAGCTGGAACTTCACCACCCGGGGCCGGTTCTCCGTGCCGCCTTCCACGTGGAACACCGTCCGCGTGGAGTAGGTTGCCCACAGCGCCTTTCCCTTCCAGCCCGCACGGGAATTGTCGATCCGCCCCTCCGCCCACTTGGCGAAGAAGCCCATGGGATAGGGCACGCGGATCGTCACGAACCTGCCTCTGACCAGCGCGAAATACGAGTCGCTCATGTTGCCGGTCGCGATCGGGACGTTCGCTCCCAGCCCGAAGGTGTTGAACTGGTCCACCCAGACGTAATAGCTCGCCTCGGCGCTGCCGTCGTCCTGCACGTCCCGGAACTGCGGCCCGGGAAACCGGTAGAGGGTCCAGCCCTCGGGGCAGTGCTTGCCGGTCGCGTTCGGCCCGTTGAGGGAGCCCTTGCACTTGCTGCGGTCGAAGCTCCCGAGGTGGCCGCTCGCGAGCGAAGCCCAGAACACGCCGTTGCGGTCGATGTCGCCGCCGCGCGGCCCGTAGCCGGGAAACGGCGGCTCGTAGACCTCCGTCAGAGCGGTGTGCGTCGGATCCGGTCCCGGAGCGACGCGGACCACACGGCCGGGAAAACCGAGCTGGGTTCCCCAGATCGAGCCGTCGTTCGGGTTTACCGCCACGCTGTAGAGGTTCGCCGCCACGCGCGTGTCCTTCGTGGGATCGGCCGGCTGGCCGGGCTCGACGTAGGCGTCGCGCTGGCCGTTGCCGTTGGTGTCGAGGATGAACGGCGACCAGCCCTGCGATCTCACCTCATCGCCGGTTTCCTCGAACAGCTTGCGGTTGAACCAGCCGACGGCGCCCGGCCCGGTGACCCCGCTCGAGACCCACAGAGTATTTCCGGCGTCCTCGGCGAAGATCACATGATGCGTCGGGAAGCACGTGCTGATCAGCGTGAACTTGCCGGTCGCCGGATCGTATATCGACAGGTGCCGGCTCGCGCTGTTCAACGGAAACACCTTCGCCGAAGGATGGTCCGAGCCCTTCCTGCAGAAGGCGGGATTATCCGGATGACGCACGCGCGCGGCCGCCCACACGCGGCCCTTCTCGTCCATCATCTGGTTGTGGATGCTGGTCTGGCTGTCCCAGATCGGATTGGGACCCCAGAAGGGCGAGGGCGCCATCGGGTTCTTCACCGAGGAAGGCGTCTTGGGGTCGCGCACCGGGTGCTTGATCTCGCCCGCGCTGTGCGTGCTCGGGTCGAGCACCGGGAAATTGTCCGTGCTCTCCTCGGGCGCACCGTAGAGTTTGCCGTTGGCGTTCACCCGCGGATTGCGGCGGTCCGTCGAGATGAGATCGTGCATGTAGGCGGTGGGCGTGCTCCAGTCCCACAGCGTCAGCATGACGTTGCGCTCGACGCCCTGCGGCCGCGCGGGCCGGGCGAACGGCAGCTCGCCGGCGGCGATGCGGTCGGTCCAGTCGGCCCAGTCGGAGAGGACCTGCTCGCGATCGAACCGGTTCAAGACGTTGATCATCTGCGTCATGGCCTGGCCGGAGGCGATGCGCCGCGTCCACGCCTCGGTGGACTTCATGTGGGCGAAGTCCTTGGGCATCGT
The DNA here is from genome assembly GCA_020028375.1 of Betaproteobacteria bacterium. Classification (GTDB taxonomy): domain Bacteria; phylum Pseudomonadota; class Gammaproteobacteria; order Burkholderiales; family SG8-41; genus SG8-41. The sequence continues at coordinate 2,298 of JAHZNX010000203.1, forward strand.
GCGCGTCCCCTTGGTGCCGAGCGCATGGCAGGACATGCAGCCGGTGGTCTTCAGCTGGTTCAGCCACTCGGGCTGGCTCTTCATCGGTCCCAGGGGAAACTGGCTCTTCGCCGGGATCTTGAGCATGGAGTACCAGTAGATGGCCGGGTAGTACTCCGCCGCCGCGGCCTTAGTGGGCGCCTCGACCGCGGTCAGGTTGAGGAGCTTCCCGGGCTCGGTTCGCTGTTTGGGCGAATCCACCAGGCCGTAGCCGCGCACCCAGACGCTGTAGCTTGCCCGCGGCAAATCGGGCATGAGGTAGCGCCCGCGCTCGTCGGTGACGACGATGCGCGCGAATTTGGTCGGGAGATCGGTGGTCTCCGCGATCACCCAGACGCCGGCTTCCGGGCCCTTTGCGCTGTTGACCACGCCGCCCAGGTCGCTCGCGCCGACATGGATTGCCTCGTCGGCTGCCTGCGGCTTGTCCATCGGCACCGCGCACGCGGCAAGAAGCGCGGCGATGACGGCCGCCGCAACGCCCACGTACAGACAGCTCTTGGTCCTCATGTGCCCGCCCCTCCGGTAAGTCGCTATGAGTCTACATGAACGTTCTTGTTCTGATGCTGCGTGATGCTAATTCCTTCTGGCCGGCTCGCCCGAACCGACACGCCGCCCCGCGTTACGAGCGCGGGATGCGATCCTTGTTTCGCGACAGCCAGCCGCCGAAGGTCTGCAGCGAGGGATTGATTGCGCGCGCGGAATCGAGGTTGCGCGCAGCGCAGAACTCCGACTCGAACTCCTGCATGTACTGGAACATGTTGGCGAGCTCGTCGGCGCCGGGGGTTCCGAGCCGGCGGTATTCCCCGGGCGTCATCGGATTGTAGTCCACCGGCAGGCCCAGCTCCTTGGCGAGCGCGGCAGCCATCTGCGCTCCGGTCAGGTGATCGCCGGCAAAAGCCACTGTCTTGCCAAGCAGGTCGAAGCCCGCCTTGAAAATGCAGAACGCGCACTTGCCGATGTCTTCGACGGCGATGCCCGCGAGGCGCTTCTCGCCCATCGGCAGCGTGAGCTCGAGCTTGCCGTCCTTGCCCTTTTTCGGTCCCATGCCGAGGTAGAGCAGGTTCTCCCAGTAGAACGAGGTCAGCATGTAGGTCACCGGGACTCCAAATTGCGCGAATGCCCGGTTGGCCTCGGCCTTGGCGTCGAAGTGCGGCACCTTGTACTTCTCCATGAGCGTGGGCATGCGGTCGTCGGTGAGCGGCACGAGCTTGCGCGTGTCCTCGAAGGTGGACCAGACGACGTGCTTCAGATCGGCCTGTTTCGCCGCCTGCGCCATGACGGCGGCCTGCACCAGCTCCTTTTCCGGCACGAAGTGGTCCCAGAAAAAGGTGACGCAGAAGGCCGCGTAGGCGCCGTCGAACGCCGCCTTCACGGTCGCCGCGCTGTCGAGGTCGGCCTTGACGACCTCGGCGCCGAGCTTCGCCAGCTCCTGCGCTTTCTCGGAATCGGGGTCGCGGGTGAGCGCGCGCACGGCGAAGCTGCCGCTGCCGTCTTCCAATAGGGCGCGGACCAGCCCGCCGCCCTGGTTGCCGGTGGCGCCCACCACCGCGATGAGTTTCTTGTCAGCCATGCAATGCGCTTTCCCGCTTCAATCGGCAGGCGATGAGTGAAAACGAACGGGGATGACTGCTGCAGCCGCCATCCATCGTGCACATGATGTCATGCTTTGCGGTCCCGCGCACCCTCGGGTGACAGATCATATCTTCGAGTCTCTCGATCCATCAATCCAGCGGGTGGCCAGTGATAAATTAGGGATGACGATATGTCAACCCCGGGGAGCGGGTATCATCGTCGCCGTCGAGCGGGGCGCTTTTCCGGAGGCACAGGAGGATCGAGGAATGAAAGTCAAATCAACCTTGAGGGTCATCCATCAGGCCGGTTGCAAGGGGCGACGCGGCGTCACCGACGGCCAGACCTACCAGCGGCTTGTCGGATGGCCGGAAGTGCAGGGAACCGACCGGGTGCGGCTCGGGCGCGCGACCTACAAGCCCGGGTCCTACGAGCAGCTCCACTGGCACCCGATCGAGGCCTGCTATTACGTGATTTCGGGGCATGCCATCGTGCGCAACATCAACGGCAAGGAATACCCGGTCAGCGCCGGCTCGATCATCTATGCGCCGGCCGGGATCGCGGGCGCGCACGAGTGGAAGGTCAAGGAATCGCTGGAACTGCTGGACATCCGCGCCACCAACGAAACCAACCGCAAGATCCAGTATACGGTGGACAAGAAAACCAAGCGCTCCTATATCGACCTGAAAGACCTCGCTTACCGCGAGGCGATCAGCTTCAAGTCCCA
>JAHZNX010000027.1 GCA_020028375.1 Betaproteobacteria bacterium
CTACGTGGTCGACCGCATGAAAGGCTGGTCGCACAGCGCGCACGTGACGCTGACGCGCGGGGAACGCTCGCGCCTTGCGGACTACGCCGCCGAAGCGCTGTGACCTCCAGAGGGCCGATTAGAAGCGGCCCGGATCCGCGTAGTTTTCGAAGCGCGTGAACTCGCCGCGGAACGTCAGCTTCACGGTGCCGATCGGCCCGTTGCGCTGTTTGCCGATGATAATCTCCGCGAGGCCCTTGTCGGCCGAGTCGGGACGGTAGACCTCATCCCGGTAGATGAAGAGAATCAGGTCCGCGTCCTGCTCAATCGCTCCGCTCTCGCGCAGGTCCGACATCAGCGGGCGCCGGTCGGTCCGCGATTCCACGCCGCGGTTCAGCTGCGAGAGGGCGACGATCGGCACGTGCAGCTCCTTCGCCAGCGCTTTCAACGAACGCGAGATCTCGGAGAGCTCGGTCGCCCGGTTCTCGTTGTCGCCGCGGGAGGCCGACATGAGCTGCAGGTAATCGACGACCACCAATCCGAGCTTTCCGCACTGGCGGTAGAGCCGGCGCGCCCGCGCGCGCAGCTCCAGGGGATTCAACGCCCCGCTCTCGTCGATGTAAATGTTGGCGTTCTGCAGCTTCGCGAGCCCCGCGGTCACGTTCGACCAGTCGTTCTCCTCGACGCGGCCGGTGCGGATCTTGTGCTGGCTCACGCGCGCGATCGAGCCGAGCATCCGCATCGCCACCTGCTCCCCGCTCATCTCCATGCTGTAGACGGCGACCGGCAGCCCGTAATCGATGCCGACGTGCTCGGCGATGTTGAGGGCCAGGGCGGTCTTGCCCATGCTCGGGCGCCCGGCGATGATGATGAGATCGCCGGGCTGCAGACCCGCGGTCTTCTGGTCGAGGTCGGTGAAGCCGGTCGGGATGCCGGTAATGTCGCTCGCGTTCTCGGCGTGATAGAGCTCGTCCATGCGGGTGACGACCCGCGCCGCGAGCTCATCGATCCCGAGAAAGCCCTGCCGGCCGCGGCTGCTTGCCTCGGCGATCTCGAATACGCGCCCCTCGGCGTAGTCGAGCAGCTCGCCCGCCGTCCTGCCGCTGGGGCTGAAGGCGGATTCCGCGATCTCGGTGCCGACCGATGCGAGGTGGCGCATGACGGAGCGCTCCCGCACGATCTCGGCATAGCGGCGGACGTTGGCCGCGCTCGGGGTGTTGAGCGACAGCGCGGCCAGGTAGGCCTGCCCCCCGATCTCGCCGAGCTTCCCGCTGCGCTCGAGGCTCTCGGCCACGGTCAGCGTGTCGGCCGGCTTGCCGTGCTCGATCAGCGCGCCGATGTGCTGGAAAATCAGGCGGTGGTCGGCACGATAGAAGTCGTGTTCGCCGATGAGATCGGCGATCCGGTCCCACGCGGTGTTGTCGAGCAGGAGCCCTCCCAGCACCGACTGCTCGGCCTCGATCGACTGGGGCGGGACCCGCGCTGCCTCGACCTGTGCGTCCTTGACGATCGAGGTAACCTGGGCCTGAGCCATGCCGCGTGCCGCCGTTGTTGCGCTGTCTGCGTTTTCTGTCTGGAGCGAAGCATCGCGCTGGATGCCGCGCGACAAACTGGGAATCTACAGAAAAAAAAGAGCTGGTGCCAGCCCTTTTTTCAGAAAAAACTTTTCTCGTTTCGAATGAACGACAAGCGCGCCGCGCTATTGCTCTCCCAGCACCGACACCGTCACGGTAACCACGATATCGGCGTGCAGCGCGACCTTGAGCGGGTGGTCACCGACCACTTTGAGCGGCCCCTGGGGCATGCGGATCGCGGCCTTCGGGACATCGACGCCCTGGAGCTTCAGCGCCTCCGACACATCCACGTTGGTGACGGAGCCGAAGAGCTTGCCGTCGACGCCCGCCTTCTGCGTGATCTGCACCATGAGGCCCTCGAGCTTCGCGGCCTTCTCCTGGGCCTTGGCGAGCGCGTCCGCCTGCGCCTGCTCCAGCTCGGCGCGGCGGCGCTCGAACTCGGCCACGTTGGCGGGCGTGGCGCGCTTCGCCTTCCCGTGCGGAATCAGGAAGTTGCGGGCGAACCCGTCCCTGACCTTGACGACGTCGCCAAGCCCTCCCAGGTTCACGATCTTCTCGAGCAGGATCACTTGCATGATGCGTGCTTCCTCTTAGTGCAGGTCCGTGTACGGCAGCAGCGCGAGAAACCGTGCGCGCTGGATCGCGACGCTCAGCTGACGCTGGTAGCGCGCCTTGGTGCCCGTGATGCGCGCGGGAATGATCTTGCCGTTCTCGTTGATGAACTCCTTGAGCACTCCGATATCCTTGTAGTCGATTTCCTTGACCTTCTCCGCCGTGAAGCGGCAGAAGCGCCGGCGGCGGAACAGCTGCCCGCGGCCGCCGCGCGTGTCGCGGCCCTTGCCGCTCTTGCCGAACTTGCCCTTGCCCTTGCCGCGGCCCCTGCCTCCGGAGCCTCTCGACATGCCCTGCCTTGCCATCGCCATGACTATTCCTTTATCGCCTGTGCTTCCGTCGCATGAAATACCAGTTGCGCGCTCATCCGGTTCCTGCGGTTGAGAAACCCCTTCACCCGCGCCGCCTGCCCGGGATTGAGGCGGGACAGCGCCACCGCCACTTCAGCCATCGCCACCCCGTGCACCTCGCATTCAACCTGGCGCCTGAGCCCCGCCTCCGTCTGCTGCGAGCGGTGCAGCAACCGGAAATTGAGCAGCGGGATGCCGGCGGGCGTGTAGCGCAGAGGCTCGATGGCGGTCAGTTCTCCGGTGAGCGCAACCTCGTTCGTCAAACTTGTGCCGCCGCCTCTTCCACAACCGGAGCGGGCCTGGCGCCCTCCTCGGAGGCGGGCGTCAGCGATCTCGACTTCTCTTCCTTCATCATCGGCGAGGGCGCCGTCACCGCCTCCCCCATCTTGACGATGAGGTGGCGCAGCACCGCGTCGTTGAACTTGAAGGCGTGGTCGAGCTCGTTCAGCGTCTCGCCGTCGCACTCGACGTTCATCAGCACGTAGTCCGGATGGACGATGAAAACAATCTCGTAATGACGCACCTGCGAATCTCCTTATGGGTTGAGGGCTCCGGATCGATGAGCCCCGAGCCTCCCGCGTCGCACATGCAGTAAGGCAAGGATGATTCCGGCGTCCGGCCGAAATCATGAAGGCGCGGATTATACAGGACTATTTCACCCGGTTAAAGCTGCCCCAGGACCGGCGAGTCAGCCGCGCGAGCGTCGCTGGCGGCGTGTCTCGGCGAGGACAATGCCCGCCGATACCGATACGTTGAGGCTCTCCACCGCGCCGAGCATGGGGATGCGCGCCAGCTCGTCGCAGCTCTCGCGCGTGAGCCGCCGCATGCCTTCCCCTTCCGCCCCGAGCACCCACGCGAGCGGGCCCTCGAGCCGGACCGAGTAGAGATCGCGCGGCGCGCCCTGGTCCGCGCCGATCAGCCAGATGTCCCGTTCCTTCAGCTCGCGCAGCGCGCGCGAGAGATTGGTGACCGCGAGAAACGGCACGCTCTCCGCCGCGCCGCTCGCGACCTTCTCCACCGTCGGCGTGATGCCCGCGGCGCGGTCCCTGGGCGCGAGCACCGCGTGCACGCCCATCGCGTCGGCGACGCGCAGGCAGGCGCCGAGATTGTGGGGATCGGTGACGCCGTCGAGAACCAGCAGGAGCGCGGGCTCGTCAAGGCCGTCGAGGACGCTGTCCAGGTCCCGCGCCGGCGTCCCCGCCTCCACCCGCGCGGCAACGCCCTGGTGGCGCGCGTGACCCGTCATGCCGTCGAGCCGGGCGCCCTCCACCATGATCACGTGCACGCCGCGCGCCTGCGCCGACTGCGCCAGGTCGCGCATGCGGCGGTCGCCGCGGGACTGGTCGAGGTAGACCTCGTGGACGCCCGCCGCTTTCTGCCGCAGCCGGCTGATGACCGCGTGGAAGCCGTAAATGAGGCGCGTTTCGCTCACAAGCTGAAATTGGGAATGGGACTCACGCGAGCGTGAAATCGATGCGGCTGGTATCGAGATCCACGCGCGCCACCTCCACCCGCAGGCGGTCGCCGAGGCGATAGCGCTTGCGCGTGCGCTCTCCCATGAGCTGATGCTTCGCCGCGTCGAAGTGGAAGTAGTCGTTGCCGAGCTCGGAGACGTGCACCAGGCCCTCGACGTAGACGTCATCCAGCGCAACGAACACGCCGAATGAGGTGACCCCGCTGATGCTGCCCGTGAACGTCTCGCCGACCCGGTCCTTCATGTAGTAGCACTTGAGCCAGGCGACGACATCACGGGTCGCCTCGTCCGCCCGCCGTTCGGTCATCGAGCAGTGCGCACCCAGCTCGCGCCAGTTTCCCGGCTCGTAGCGGCGGCGGTCGAGCGCGGACTTGATCGCGCGGTGCACCAGCAGATCCGGATAGCGCCGGATGGGCGAGGTGAAATGCGTGTACGACTCGTAGGCGAGCCCGAAATGGCCGACGTTGTCGGGGCTGTAGACCGCCTGCTGCAGCGAGCGCAGCATCACCGTCTGCAGCAGCTGCGCGTCCGGCCGGTCCTTCACCTTCGCGAGCAGCTTCGCGTAGTCGCGCGCGTGCGGGTCATCCCCGCCGGAGAGCTGCAACCCGAATCCCTTCAGGAACTCGCGCAGCATGCCGAGCTTCTCGGGGGTCGGGCCCTCGTGGATGCGATAGAGCATGGAATGCCGGGCTTCAAGCAGAAAGTCCGAGGCGCAGACGTTCGCGGCGAGCATGCATTCCTCGATCACGCGGTGGGCGTCGTTGCGTCGCACCGGGACGATGCGCGCGATCTTGCCGTGCGCGTCGAACATCATCTCCGTCTCGATGGTCTCGAAATCGATGGCGCCGCGCCGCTCGCGCGCTTTCGCGAGCAGGCGGTAGAGGCGGTGCAGGTGCCGCAGGTGCGGCAGCAGGGCATGATGGCGGCGCGCCGCCTCGCTTCCCTCATCCTCCAGCATCGCCGCCACCTCGGTATAGGTGAGCCGCGCCTGCGAGCGGAATACGGCCGGATAGAAGCGATAGGAGCGGATATCGCCGTCCGCGGCAATCTGCATGTCGCACACCATCGCGAGCCGTGGCACTTTCGGATTGAGCGAGCACAGCTCGTTGGAAAGCTTCTCGGGCAGCATCGGGATCACGCGCCGCGGGAAGTAGACCGAGTTTCCGCGCTCGCGCGCATCCTGGTCGAGGGCATCGCCGTGCTTCACGTAATGGCTGACATCGGCGATGGCGACGATCAGGCGCCACCCCCCCGCACTCCCCCCCTTGTCAAGGGGGGGAAGAGAGGGGGAGCGTTCCCCCTTGAGGGGGGGTCGCGCCGGCGCCGGCTCGCAGTAGACCGCATCGTCGAAGTCCTTCGCGCTCTCGCCGTCGATCGTCACCAGCGGCAGCCGGGTGAGATCGGTGCGGCCGCGCTGGTCCTCCTCGGTGACGGCGTCGGGCAGCCGGGCGCACAGCTGCTCGACCGCCCGCGGAAACGCGTGAGGAAGGGCGTGCTTGCGCAGCGCAATCTCGATCTCCATGCCCGGATCGGCATAGTTGCCGAGCACTTCCGTGACGCGCGCGACCGGCTGCGCGTGCTTGGAGGGCTGCGCCACGATCTCCACCGTGACCACCTGCCCGGGCTGCGCGCCGCCCACCGCGTCCGGCGGCACGAGGAATTCGTGGCTCACGCGCTTGTCCTCGGCGGTGACGTAGCTAATCCCGTGCTCACTGCGCAGCCGTCCGACCAGGCGGTGCTGCCCGCGCTCGAGCACTTCCACGATCTTGCCTTCGGGCCGTCCCCTGCGATCGGCGCCGGAGATGCGCGCGACGACGCGGTCGCCGTGGAGCACTTCGCGCATCTCCTTCGGGCCGAGGAAGAGGTCCGGCCCGCCGTCGTCGCGCACGAGAAAGCCGAAACCGTCGGGGTGCCCTTGTACGCGCCCGCGCACCAGATCCAGCTTCGCGACAACGCAAATGGCATTGCGGCGGTTGCGCATTATCTCGCCGTCGCGCTCCATTGCGGCGATGCGCTGCGCAAACGCGGCGCGGTCGGGTTCAGCGACGTGCAGCAGCCGCTCGAGCTCGTGCTCCGCGACGGGCACGCCCTGCTTCGTGAGGGTCTGCAGAATGAACTCCCTGCTCGGCACGGGGCGCGCGTAGCGTCGAGCCTCGCGTTCGGCGTGCGGATCGCGTGCTCGGGCGGAGCCGGAACTGCGGGATTTGCGTTGATTCAATTGATCAAAGGTGCACGTTGGTCTAGAATCGCGCCCGCATGCCCAGGTGGCGGAATTGGTAGACGCACCAGGTTCAGGTCCTGGCGCCAGCAATGGTGTGGGGGTTCGAATCCCTTCCTGGGCACCAACGATCCAGTTTCCAGTTGCAAGTTCCGAGTTTCCAGTTGCCACCTGGCCGCCTTAACTCGAAACTGGAAACTCGCAACTCGAAACTCATTTAAACGGGTGGCGCAGCACAATGGTCTGGGCGCGCTCGGGTCCGGTGGAGATGACGTCGATCGGCACGCCGAGGATGCGCTCGATGCGCTTGAGATAGTTCCGCGCCGCCTTCGGGAGCTCCCCGAAACGCGTGAGCCCGACGGTGCTCTCCTTCCAGCCCGGCAGTTCCTCGTAGATCGGCGCGCAGCCCTCCAGCGCGTCGGCGCCCGTCGGAAGGATGTCGCTGCGCCGGCCGTTCTTCCGGTAGGCGACCGCGAGGCGGATCGTCTCCAGGCCGTCGAGCACATCGAGCTTGGTGACGCCGAGACCGGTTATCCCGTTCAGCTGCACCGAGCGCTTGAGCGCGGCCGCATCGAACCAGCCGCAGCGGCGCGGCCGCCCGGTCGTGGCACCGAACTCGTTGCCGCGGCTCGCGAGCCGTTGTCCGATCTCGTCGATCAGCTCGGTGGGGAACGGCCCCGAGCCGACGCGTGTGGCATAGGCCTTGGTGACGCCGAGCACGTAGCTAAGCTGCCGCGGACCGATGCCCGCGCCCGCCGCCGCCGCGCCGGCCACGCAGTTGCTCGAGGTCACGTACGGATACGTGCCGTGGTCGATGTCGAGCAGCGTCCCCTGCGCGCCTTCGAACAGCAGGTTCTCGCCCGCCGCCTGCGCAGCGTGGAGCAGCCTCGGCACGTCGGCGACCATCGGCTTGATTTCGGCCGCCGCCTTCAGGGAGTCGTCGTACGTCTTCTGGTAGTCCACCGGCCTCGCCCGGAGGTAGTTGACCAGGACGAAATTGTGGAAATCGAGCAGCTCCTTCAGCTTTCTGGCGAAGCGCTCCGGGTGGAACAGGTCCTGCAGGCGGATCGCCCGGCGCGCGACCTTGTCTTCGTACGCCGGCCCGATGCCGCGTCCGGTGGTGCCAAGCTTGAAATCGCCCTTGGCGTTCTCGCGCGCGAGGTCGAGCGCCTGGTGGTGCGGAAGTATCAAAGGACAGGCCTCGCTGATCTTCAGCCGCTTGCGCACTTTCACACCCGCCGCTTCCAGCATCGCGATTTCCTCGACCAGCGCCTGGGGCGAAACCACGACGCCGTTGCCGATGTAGCAGGCGACCTTTGCGCGCAGAATTCCGGAAGGAATCAGGTGTAGCACCGTCTTGCGGCCGCCGATCACCAGCGTGTGCCCGGCGTTGTGCCCGCCCTGGAAGCGCACCACGCCCTGGGCGTGGTCGGTGAGCCAGTCGACGATCTTGCCCTTGCCTTCGTCGCCCCATTGGGCGCCGATGACGACGACGTTGCGCACGGTCCGTTTCATCGCGTCTTGCCCTTGCCGCCCGGCTTGCGCTGCCGCTGCGGTCCCGCGCCCGCCCCGGCGAGACTGCGCAGATTGATCGAGAAGCCCGTGGCGGGCCTCAGCCGCCCGAACGCCCTGCCGACTTCGTCGTAGCGTCCCCCGCGCGCGATCGCCCCGGTCACGCCTTCGCAATAGGCGTCGAACACCACCCCCGAGTGATAGTGATAGCCGCGCAGTTCGGCGAGATCGATGCTCACCGGGACCGGGCACGCTTTTGCAAGCGCGCGCAGCGTCGCGAGGGCGCGGGTCAGCTCGGGAATTCGCGGCAGCTTTTTCTCGGCGAGCGCCAGCACCTCCGGGCCGCCATACAGCTCCGGCAGCAGCGCGAGCGCCGACCTCGTCTTCGCGTCGAGGGAGCGCGCAAGCCGTTTGAGCGCGGAGGCGTCCTTCTTCTGGAGCGCCTCGAACAGCTCGCCTTCGAGCGCCGCGCCGACCCCGGCCGCATGGACGAGGGAGCGGAACACCGCGACGTGACCGAGATCCATGCGCGCGCCGCGCACCTCCGCGGCCGCCAGCGCGCGGGTGAGCAGCGCCTGGATCTCGAGATCCCCCGCGATGCCGGCCTGGCCGTAGATCTCCGCGCCGATCTGGATCAGCTCGCGCGTCGCGCCCGGGCTCGCCGGCAATGCGTGCAGGACGCTCCCGCAATAGCACAGCCGCGTCACGCCCTTGCGGTTGAGCAGGTGCGCGTCGATCCTCGCGACCTGCGGCGTGATGTCGGCGCGCAGGCCCATCATGCGCCCCGAGAGCTGGTCGACCAGCTTGAAAGTCCGCAGGTCGAGGTCGTGGCCGGTGCCGGTGAGCAGCGATTCGACGTATTCCAGCAGCGGCGGCATGACCAGCTCGTAGCCCTGCGCGCGGAAGAGATCGAGGAGGTCGCGGCGCAGCCGCTCCAGCCGCGCGGCTTCGAGCGGGAGGACGTCCTCGATGTATTCGGGCAGTACCCAGGTACGCATGACAGGATTGAGGATCTAGGATTGAGGATCGACGGCAATTATAGAGAAGATCGAGTCGGCGACTAACTGCTTGCTCAATCCTCGATCCTCGATACTGATGTTCAGTGGCGGACGAGGTAGAGCACCAGGAGACCCGCCAGCATCGAGGTGAGACCGATAAAGCGGATCTGGCCGTCGCTCATCTCGGTCAGGCGCCGGAAGGTGTCGCGCCACAAGCCGGGCAGCAGGAACGGCAGCACGCCCTCGATGATGAGCATCAGCGCGAGCGCGGTGAGCAGGATGTTTCCCATCGATCATTCTTTTGCGGAAATGGCCGGCGAGCCGTTTCCGCACCTTATTTTTCCCCTCTCCCTCCCTCATCCCATGCCCTTCTCCCAAGGGGAGAAGGGAATCTCGAGCCTCCCCTCTCCACTCGGGAGAGGGGCGGGGGTGAGGGACTGGAGGGGGAAGGGGTGAGGGGCTCCGGCGTCCCTACTTGCCCTGCCTGCCGCTCGACCTGAGGTACTTGAAGAATTCGGAATTCGGCTCGAGCACCAGCACGTCGCTCCGGTCCCGGAAGCTCGCGCGATACGCCTCGAGGCTTCGATAAAACGCGTAGAACTCCGGGTTCTGCTCGTAGGCGCGCGCATAGATCGCGGTCGCCCTGGCATCGCCCTCGCCCTTGATGCGCTGCGCTTCGCGGTAAGCCTGCGCCACGATCACCTCGCGCTGCTTGTCGGCTTCCGCGCGGATCCGCTCCGACTCGGCGGCGCCCGTGGACCGCAGCTCGTTTGCCACCCGCTTGCGCTCGGCCTCCATGCGGCGGTAGACGTCGACGCTCACCTCCTGCGGCAGGTCCACACGCTTCAGTCTGACGTCGATTACCTCCACCCCGATCTTGGTGGCGTCCTCGTTCGCCTTCTCGCGCATGAGATCCATGATCTTGTCGCGCTCGCCGGATACCACCTCGTGCACGGTACGATTGCCGAACTCCGCGCGCAGCCCGTCATTGATGGTCTGCAGCAGGCGCGTCTGCGCAAGTCCCTCGTTGCCCCCGACGCTCACGTAGTACTGCCGGACGTCGGTGATGCGCCACTTCACGAAAAGGTCCACCAGGACGTTCTTCTTCTCCGAGGTGAGGAAGCGCTCGGGCTCGGCGGTGTCGATGGTGAGGATGCGCACGTCGAAATAGCGCACGTTGTCGAGCAGCGGGATCTTGAAATAGAGCCCCGGCGTCGTCTTGATCTCCACCACCTCGCCCAGCCGGAACACGATGGCGTTCTGGCGCTGATCCACGACGAACAGGCTCAACGCGCCGATGATCAGCGCCACCAGCGCGCCCACGAGAATCGCACCGACGCGGTTTCTCATCAGCGCGCCTCCCGCTCGCGCGACCGGAAGGCCTCGCGCGAGCGCGTGGTGGACGGCTCCTGGGCGGGCGGCGCGTCCGCGGGCTTTGCCCCGCTCGCGCCCGGCCCGGTGCCGGTCATCTGCATGATCTTGTCGAGCGGAAGGTAAATCAAATTGTTGCCGCCCTTCTGGTCGATCAGCACCTTGGAGGTGTTGCTCATGATCTGCTGCATCGTCTCGATGTAGAGTCGGTCGCGGGTGACTTGCGGCGCCTTGTTGTACTCGACCACGACCTGGCGGAAGCGCGAGGCGTCGCCCTCCGCCTGCTCGATCACGCGCTGGCGGTAGCCTTCCGCTTCCTGCGTGAGGCGCGCCGCCATGCCCTTCGCCTTCGGCACCACGTCGTTGGCATAGGCCTGGCCTTCGTTCTTCTGCCGCTCGCGGTCCTGCCCGGCCTTGACCGCGTCGTCGAACGCGGCCTGCACCTGCTCGGGCGGCTGCGCGTTCTGCATCGTCACGTTGCTGATGTTGATGCCGGTGCCGTAGCGGTCGAGGATCTCCTGCGTCAGCTTGCGCGCGCGAGCCGCGACCTCCGCCCGGCCCTCGAAGATCACAAAATCCATGCTGCTCTTGCCGACGATCTCGCGGATTGCGGTCTCCGCAGCCTGCAGTACCGCCTCGTCGGGCGTGCGGTTGTTGAACAGATAATCGGTCGGGCTTTTCAGTATGTACTGCACCGCGAACTGGACGTCGACGATGTTCTCGTCGTCGGTCAGCATCAGCGATTCCTTCAACACCTTGCTCTTGACGTTGTTGCGGTAGCCCACCTCCACGCTGCGCACGCCCGCGACGTTCACCACCTCCGCCGACTCGATCGGGTACGGCAGGTGCCAGCGCGGGCCCGGCATCGTGGTCTCGACGAGCTTTCCGAAGCGCAGCACGATGCCGCGCTGGCCTTCGTTGACGATGTAGAAACCGCTCGCCAACCATACCAGGAAGACCAGCCCGATGAGAAGGCCGGCGCCGCCGCCGAATTTCCTGACGCCCGGCCCCTGCGGCCCCTCGCCGCTGCCGCCCCCGCGGCGCCCGAACAGCGCGTTAAGCTTGCGATTGAACTCGCGCCAGATCTCGTCGAGATCAGGCGGGCCCTGGCCGGGTCGGCGCCCCCACTGCGGGTCATTGAGCGACATGAGAACGCCGAGCAGCTTGAGCGAGCGGTCCCGTACAATGTCGCGGCAGGTCCTGAAGTAAGCCAGCATGGAAGTCCGAATGGTTCTTATGCCGCGGCGGTGCTGTCGAACTCGGCGGGCGCCGGCGCCGCACCGGCGTATTCCTCGAGCGCAAGGCGGATGAAATCAGTCCCTTCGCCCGACTGCGCACTCGCCCAAACGCGCGAAATCTTACCATATCCGTCGCGCTCGATCCGCGCGGGAAGCCGCGTGCGATCGATCTTGTTCATCACCCGGACCTGCGGGATCGCGTGCGCGCCGATCTCGGCGAGGACCAGGTCGACGGCCGCGATCTGCGCGTCGCGGTCCTCGGTGCTCGCGTCCACGACGTGCAGCAGCAGATCGGCATGCACCGTCTCCTCGAGCGTCGCGCGAAACGCCGCCACCAGCGTGTGCGGGAGCCGCCGGATGAAGCCGACGGTGTCCGAGAGCACGACGCGCGAGCCGTTGCCGGTGTGCACGCGCCGCGTGGTGGTGTCGAGCGTCGCGAACAGCTGGCCGGCGGCGTAGACCCCGGCGCGCGTCAAGCGGTTGAACAGCGTCGACTTGCCGGCGTTGGTGTAGCCGACGATCGAGGCCGTGTAGAGGTGGCTGCGGCCGCGCGAGCGGCGCTGGATCTCGCGCTGCGCCCGCACCTTCTCGAGCTTGTCCTTGAGGACCTTCACCCGCTTGCCGATCAGCCGGCGGTCGGTCTCGAGCTGGGTCTCGCCGGGTCCGCGCAGCCCGATGCCGCCCTTCTGGCGCTCGAGGTGGGTCCAGCCGCGCACCAGCCGGGTCGACAGGTGCTCGAGCTGGGCCAGCTCGACCTGGAGCTTGCCCTCGTGGGTGCGCGCCCGCTGCGCGAAGATGTCGAGGATGAGGCTCACGCGATCGACGACCCGGCAATCGAGCTCGCGCTCGAGATTGCGCTCCTGGGCCGGCGAGAGCTCGTGGTTGAAGATGGCAAGGCGCGAGCCGGTGGCGGCCAGCGTCCGCGCCACCTCCTCCACCTTGCCCTTGCCGGCGAACAGCGCGGGATCGGGCCGCGCGCGCCGGCCACCGACGAGCGCGCGGGCGGTTACGCCAGCGCTTGCCGCGAGCTCGCTGATTTCCTGCACGCCTTCCGCGTAGCCGGCCTCGCCGAAGTCGAGGCTGACCAGCACCGCCTCGATGCCGCTCCCGGGGCGGTCAAACATCAGCTTGAGCACGCCGCATCAGCCGTCGGAACCCGGGTCCAGCTGAAGGTTGACGGCCCGCGCGGGAACCACGGTCGAGATCGCGTGCTTGTAGACCATCTGGGTGACCGTGTTCTTGAGCAGGACCACGTACTGGTCGAAGGAATCGATCTGCCCCTGGAGCTTGATGCCGTTCACCAGGTAGATCGAGACCGGTATGTGCTCCTTGCGGAGGGTATTGAGAAACGGGTCTTGTAGCAGCTGCCCCTTGTTGCTCATGACTTGCCTCGTGATTATGGTGTTTTTGAGCGCTGTACTTTACTCGCTTTTCCGCCGCTGCGCCATGCAGTTAGCGCCGCCTGCGGGCACGACTGGCGTAGGGATTCGCCCCCGACCGCAACTCCACCCGCAAGGGGGTTCCCTGCAATTTGAAAGCCTCCCGGAAAAAACGTTCCAAGTAGCGCCGGTAGGTGTCCGGCACGCGCTCGAGGGCATTGCCGTGGATCACGATGCGCGGCGGATTGACACCACCCTGGTGGGCGTAGCGCGGCCGGGGGCGGATCAGCCCCGACCGCGGCGGCTCCTGCTGCGCGACGGCTTGCGCCAGGACGCGGGAGAGGCGCGGTGTCGGCAGGCGCGCCATCGCCGCCGCGTATGCCTCATCCACCGATTTCAACAGCGCGGGCATCCCCTGGCCCGTCAGCGCCGAGATGAAATGCAGGCGCGCGAAAGCCAGGAAACCGAGCTTGCGCGCGAGGACGCGCTTGGTGTGGTTGCGCGCCTCAGCGGTGAGCCGCTCCCATTTGTTGACCGCGACCACCACGGCGCGGCCGGCTTCCAGCAGATAGCCTGCGATATGCGCGTCCTGCTCCGAGATCTCCTGCCGCGCATCGAGCACGAGGATCGCGACGTTGGCCTCCTCGATCGCCTGCATCGTCTTCACCACCGAGAACTTTTCCACGATCTCGGCGACGCGCCCGCGCCGGCGCAGGCCCGCGGTGTCGATGAGGGTGTAGCTGCGGCCGGCGTGCTCGAACTCGACGTGGATCGAGTCGCGCGTCGTGCCGGGCTCGCTGTGCACCACCACGCGCTCCTCGCCGAGCAGCGCGTTCACCAGCGTGGACTTGCCCACGTTGGGCCGGCCGACGACGGCGATCCTGGGACGGCGGCCCGGCTCCACAATCGGTTCCGGCGCCTCCGGGAACGCCGCGAGGACGATGTCCATGAGATCCGGTACATGCTCGCCGTGGGCCGCGGACACGGGCAAGGGCTCGCCCAGCCCCAGCGCGTGGAACTCCGCGCCCGCCATCGCGGGCTGCATGCCCTCCGCCTTGTTGACCACCAGGAAGATGCGGCGGCCGCTCCTGCGCAGCGCGTCCGCGATCAGGCGGTCCTGCGGCACCGGTCCGGCGCGGGCATCCACCATGAACAGCACCGCGTCGGACTCGTCCACCGCCTGGCGCGTCTGGCGCGCCATCTCATGCAATACGCCTTGCTGCGCCACCGGCTCGAAACCGCCGGTGTCAACCACCAGGTACGGCTTTTCCCCGACGCGTCCGCGCCCGTAGTGGCGGTCGCGCGTCAGCCCCGGCACGTCGGCGACGAGCGCGTCGCGGCTGCGGGTCAACCGGTTGAACAGCGTGGACTTGCCGACGTTCGGCCGGCCGACGATGGCGACAATGGGCAACATATAAGGATGAAGGATGAAGGATGAAGGATGAATTGTGAAGCTGGTGAAAGTCTTTTCATCCTTCCGCCTTCCGCCTTCATCCTTCCGCGATTACTGCACGGTAATCGCGAAAACGCCGCCGGCGCGGGTCTGCACCAGGAAGCTCGTCGCATCGAGCCCGATCGGGGGCGCACGTATGGCGCTGCCGTCGGTCGCGATGCGCGCCGCAAACGAGCCGTCGTCGCGCGAGAGTAGGTGCACGTAGCCCTCGAGGTCGCCGACGACGACGTGCCGCCCGAGCGCGAGCGGACCGCTCACGTTGCGGCCGGCGAGCTTGTCCTGGCGCCAGATGCTGGCGCCGCTCGACTTGTCCAGCGCCTGCACGGCGTTGCGGTCATCGGTTACGTAAAGGTAGCGCGCGTCGAGCGCGATGCCTGCGACGCTCGACACGTCGCGCGCCCACAGCAGGGTCCCGCGAAACGCGTCGAAACAGGCCACCCGTCCCTGGAACGCCGCGGCGCACACTTGCTTGCCGTCCACCACCGGCAAGCTCGTCACGTCCGCGACCCGCTCGAGCTCGGTTGTTCCGCGCGGCAGTGCGACGACCGCTTCCCAGCCGATATTGCCGTTGGCGAGCGCGAGCGCCACCAGCCGTCCGCCCGGAAATCCCGCAAACACCCCGCCCTGGCTCACCACCACGCCGGCATGGGTGCGCACCGACAGTGCGGGCGTCGAGCGCTGGTAAACCCATTTCTCCTTGCCGGTGGAGGCGTCGAGCCCGTAAATCCGGCTATCGCCGGTGCGCACCACGACGGTGCCCTCCTGCGCTTCCGGAGGCGCCAGCACTTCGCTGGAGAGCTGTGTCTGCCACCGCGGCTTGCCCCCGCTGTCGAACGCGAGCACCCGGCCCTTGGGCGTGCCGAGCAGCACCAGGCCTCCGTCCGCGCCGACGCCGCCCGAGATGCGCGCCTCGGCGTCGATGGCGAGCGCCGAGCTGCCGTTTGCCTTGTCGAATCCGGTCACGCCGCCGTCGGCCCCGGCCGCGATGACGAGGTTGCCGAAAACCCGCGGGTAGAATACGTCACTCCGCGCGGAGCCCACGCTGCCCTGCCACAGCATCGTCAACGTCGCCGTGGGCGAAAATTCGGTGAGCTCGGCCGGCTTCTGCGGCGGGGCGCCGCCACACCCGGAGAGCAGCGCGACCGCCGCAACGAACCACGGCCCTTGGAGGAATCGAGGTGCCATTTCAGGAGAACGTTGCGCGGCGGACCGGATGCGCGACCTCCCGGGCCGCCGGTTCACTTGGAGTCGCCGAGAGAATCGAGCTTGAGCTGCAGGGTGGCGCGGTAAGGGCTTCCGGCATCGCTGCGGTCAAGCGCCAGCTGGTAGGCATTGCGCGCGTCCGCGTACTTTCCCTGGGCGAGCAGGATGTCTCCCCGCAAATCCGCATAGAGGCCGGCCATCGACTCCTCCGGCTTCGCCTCGAGGAGCTTCAAGGCTTCCTCGTAGCTCTTCTCGTCGAGCAGGACTCCCGCGAGCCGCAGCCGCGCGATGTCCCTCAGCTCCGCGCGGCGCGTGTTCTCCACCACCCAGGTGAGCTGCGCTCGGGCTGCCGGCAGCTCCCCGCCCTCGAAGCTTGCGCGCGCGGCGCTCAAGGCGGCAAATCCGGCATAGGGCGTGGACGCGTATTTCGCCACGATCTCGCCCGCGATGCTGCGCACCTTCTTGCGGTCTCCCGCGCGCTCGGCCTGCTCGAGCTGCTCGTAGAGCGCGACGGCGGCGAGCGACTGGCTGTGCCGGTAATAGCGCCAGCCCTGGAAGCCCGCGACCGCGAGCACGCCCAGGGCGACACCGAGCATTACTACCCTGCCGTAGTCCTTCCACCACGCCTTCAGCTCGTCGAGCTGTTCCTGTTCCTGGAGGTCGTATGCCATTTGAAACGTCAC
>JAHZNX010000204.1 GCA_020028375.1 Betaproteobacteria bacterium
CGCGCAGCTTCGACGTCGTCACCTGCATGGAGCTGCTTGAGCACGTCCCCGAGCCGGCGCTGACGGTACAGGCGTGCTCCGATCTCGTCCGGTCCGGGGGCCACGTGTTCTTCTCCACCATCAACCGCAACCTCAAGTCGTACCTGCTCGCGGTGATCGGCGCGGAGTACGTGCTGAAACTCCTCCCTCGCGGCACGCACGACTACGCGAGCTTCGTCAAGCCCTCAGAGCTCGCCGGCATGTGCCGCCGCGCGGGCCTGGAGGTCACGCGCGTCACGGGGATGACCTATAACCCCTTCTCGCGGGCCTACTCATTGGGCAGCGACACGGACGTGAATTACATCATGCACGCCACAAAGGCGTGATCCATGATCAAGGCGGTCCTCTTCGACCTCGACGGCACCCTCGCCGACACGGCGCCCGACCTGACCTACGCGTTGAACCGCGTGCGCGGTGCGCGCGGACTGCCGCCGCTGCCGCTCACCGCCACCCGTCCTGTTGCCTCGCAGGGAGCGCGCGGCCTGATCGGCACGGGCTTCAACATCCATCCCGGCGACCCCGGCTACGACGCGTTACGCGATGAATTCCTCGCCGTCTATGCGGAAAACCTGTGTCGGGAAACGCGCCTGTTTGCGGGCATCCCCGAACTCCTCGACCGGCTCGAAGCGCGCGCATTGCCCTGGGGCGTCGTTACCAACAAGGCGGAGCGCTTTACGTTTCCGCTGCTCGATCTCCTCAGGGTGCGCAACCGCTCGGCCTGCGTGATCGGGGGCGATACGACTGGGAGGATCAAACCCCACCCGGAGCCGCTCCTTGCCGCCAGCCGCGCCATCGGGCTCGCACCGCAATCCTGCATTTATGTCGGGGACGACCGGCGCGACGTGGAAGCGGGGCAGGCGGCCGGCATGAAGACGGCGATCGCGAAGTGGGGCTACCTCAACGGCCAGGACCCGGAAAACTGGAACGCCGATCACATGATCGAAGAGCCACGGGATCTCCTGCGGTTCCTGTAGGGAAGCGGCTTTCGCATTGAACTCGGGCTCGATGCCCATATCTGAGATAATGTCGATACCCCGAATACGGATTCGTGGGGGCGACCAGGTTTCGACGCAGGTAGCGAAGCAGTACGGGGCATGCCAAGGTCCAGTCACCTTGTAAAACCGCTGGAAACTACTAAACGCAAACGACGAGCGTTACGCTCTAGCCGCCTAATACCGGCTAGACGCTGCACTAGCTTGCTGATGGGCTAGGCCGAGGGGTAGCGAGACGCAAGTCAAGCTTGCTCAGCGGTGCAGCGTCATTGACATCAGCCTCTCCGCGCGGTCTGGTCGCTTGGCTGCACGGATCCGTCGAAGCGACTGGCTGAGCGTCAGCCTGCCGGCCGGCGGGCGCGAGGCGAGATCCAAATGACCTGGCTAAGCATGTAGTACCCGGCTGTGTAGGACTTGCGGACGCGAGTTCGATTCTCGCCGCCTCCACCAATAAAACGGCCACCCGATGGGGTGGCCGTTTTTCTTTGAGGCCGGGGCTTCTTCGTGCCCCGGCCCTTGCAGCCGTAGTTACATCGGCTTGATGCCCGTGGCCTTCATGCCCTTGGGGCCGCGCGTGACTTCGAAGCTCACGCGCTCCTTTTCCTTGAGCGACTTGTGCCCGTTGCCCTGGATCTCGGAGAAGTGCGCGAACACTTCCTCGCCGCCGTCATCCGGCGTGATGAACCCGAAACCCTTCGCATCGTTGAACCACTTTACTGTACCAGTTGCCATGCAAACTCCTATACGAAAATGAACGATCACGGGCTCGCGCCCGCACCCTGCAAACGAATCAAGACGAGTGGTTGAGAACTGAGACCCCGCCCGGACGGGCGGAGGACTACGGGTCAGCAATACGCCGCTTGAAACGACTGCGGGGCGAACGATACCCGCAATCCGGGGAAATGGCAAGCGGGGGCGTTTCAACGCGCTCACGGTTTCACGTATCGCTTCGCGAACTGCCCGGCGAGCGCGGGGTCGAGCCTGCGCAGCTGGGCGTGTACATCCTGCACTTTGTCGCGCAATCCCTGGCCGTGGTATGCCGCCCCCAGGTTATAGATCGCGCGCGGGTGGCCGGGCCTGATGCGCAAGGCTTCCTGAATGGCCTCGATCGCCCGGTCGTACTGGTTCAGCGCAAGATAGGTCCAGCCGAGGTTGTGCCATGCGTCGAAAGAATCGCCGTTGTAGCGCAGCGCCTGCTGGTAAGCGGGGATCGCGCGCCGCGGGCGGTTGGTCGCCGCATAGGCGTCGCCCAGCTCCTGCCACGCGCGTGCGCTCTTCGGCGCGACGCGCACCCATTGCTGCGACAGGCTCACGACCGCCGTCCAATCCTTTTTCGCGCGTGCGTCGCTGACCCGGCGCAACCACCGGACCTCGGCCGGCTCCTGCTCGCCAACCGTGGCTCTGGCGCGT
This sequence comes from Betaproteobacteria bacterium, assembly GCA_020028375.1. Classification (GTDB taxonomy): domain Bacteria; phylum Pseudomonadota; class Gammaproteobacteria; order Burkholderiales; family SG8-41; genus SG8-41. Next base: position 2,442 of record JAHZNX010000204.1, read on the forward strand.
CCGCCACGCTCCAGCTCGACGATCCACGCCGCGGGCAGCGCGAAGTTGAGATTCGGTCCCTCGCCGACGAAGAACGCGGTGATGCCGATCAAACGCCCCTCGATGTCGAACAGCCCGCCGCCGCTCGACCCCTGCGAGATCCCGGCGGAAGTCTGGATGTATTGCGAGCCGTCGAATTCCCGCAGGCTGGAGATCAGGCCCTCACTCAGCGTCAGCTCCAGCCCTTCCGGCGCGCCGATTGCGTACACCCGCTGGCCGACCCGCACTCTGCCGGTATTGAGCGTCACCCGCGGCGCGTTCAGCTGCGGCACCCTGATCTGGCACAGGTCGCGCTCCTCGTTTGCCGCCGACGGGTTCGCGCCATAGGTCTGCTGCCGGTAGTGGACTTCGAGGCTCGCGGCGCCTTCGATGACGTGGCAGTTGGTCGTGACAAGCTCGCGCGCCGTCACCACTCCGCCCCCTTGATTGATGGGATTGCCGTCGACGTCATAGGCGTGGATCACGACCACGCTCTGGGACGCCTGTTGAAAGATCTGCTCCGGTGTCTTGGCGGCCGCAACGGCCGGCACCAGCAACGCGACGAGGAGCAAGACGACGGCGGAATGGTGCCCCATGCCTGGCCTATTGCGGGGATGCGCCGTCGATGAGGGTCCGTATCTGCTCGCGCTGCGGCAGCGCCGCAGGGTTGATGCGGACGAGCCTGATTCCGGCCTGCTTCAGCAGGTCGGATTTGAAACGCTGGTCACCCGCTGCGCCGGCGCCGGCTGCGGATTCGACTTCGACTACTGCAACTAGCTGCATGCTCTTGTCGCAGACGACGAAATCGAGCTGGTACTGGGCGAGACGGCGCAGCTGCTGCTCGCGCTCGCGCCCTTCCCCGGCAGCGCCGACGACACGCGCGAGCGACACGCCGGCAAAGACCTCGAAGTCCGGGAGCCCCGACTTGAGCAGGTAATAGATCTGCGATTCGGCCTGCCCCAGAAAGCGCTGCGCCGCCGCGGGCGGCGCGGCCGAAGCTGCGGGCGGTGCCTTCGCGGGAGCGGATGATTCGGCGGCCGAAGCGGGCGGCGGGCTTGCGGGGACCTGCGCCGGCCCCTTGAAGATTTTCTCGAAGCGCGCCTCGCTGGTGGCCTTGCGCGCGGCGGTCTTCCTGTGGAAATTCCAGATGGCGAAGGCGACACCGCCGGCCACGGCCAGCAGGAACAGGAACCACCCCAAGGATCTACCTCTCCGCGGCCCGCGCGGTGTCGAGGAGTTTCAAGCCCGGCCGCGCCGGCTCGGCCGCGCGCAGCGGGAGATCCGGAGCATGCAGATGCTCCGGCGAGAGCTCCGCGATGCTGTTGCAGCCCAGGAGCGCGATCACGCGATCGATCTCGCCACGAAACAGCGAGATCGCGCGCCGCGCGCCCTCCTCTCCCCCGGCCGCGACGCCGTAGAGGGTCGAGCGGCCGATCATCACCGCCTGCGCTCCCATGGCGAGCGCCTTGGCCACGTCGGTGCCGCGCCGGAAGCCGCTGTCCACCAGCACAGTCACGCGCTTGCCCACAGCGTCCACCACTTCGGGCAGCGCTTCGATCGGGGAGATCACCGTGTCGAGGTTGCGGCCGCCGTGATTGGACACGATCACGCCGTCGGCGCCGCAGTCCGCGGCGGTCACAGCGTCCTGGGGATGAAGCAACCCCTTCACCAGCAGCCTGTGGGGCCACAGCTTGCGCAGGGCGCGCAGATCGTCCCAGTTGAGCGAGTCGTTGCGCATGCTCGACCGCCCCATCGGCCCCGCGGTGATCCGGTACTTGATGTCGGTCGGGTAGTTCTGATAGCGCGGCATGCCCGTGGTGAGGAGGTAGCGGCCGAGCACGCCGATGAGCCAGCGCGGGTGCAGCAGCACATCGATGATGTTGCCACGCGTGAACCTGAACGGGATGGTGAAGCCGCTGCGGAGGTTGTACTCGCGGTTGCCCGGGACAACGCCGTCGACCGTGACCACCAGCGCTTCGTAGCCCGCGGCCCGGGCGCGCTCGACCAGCTTGTGCGATAGCGAGCGGTCGGGCCACATATAAAGCTGGAACCACAACGTGCCGCCCGCCTGCTCGGCGACCTTTTCCATCGCGGTCATCGAGCCCGTGGCGAGCGTGAAGGGTATGCCCGCCTCCGCCGCCGCGCGCGCGAGGGCGATCTCGCCC
>JAHZNX010000205.1 GCA_020028375.1 Betaproteobacteria bacterium
TGATGAAGAGGTTCGCCTCGCGCCAGACTCGGCTGCCTGTGATCACGCCAAGGAATTGGCCGCGCTGGTCCGCTCGGATGTCGTAATAGGCGACCTTCTCGACCTGCATAACGATGTTCCTGCTTCCCCGCAATGATGCGCCGCTCAATGCGACGCCAGCGGCTCATTTCAGTCCCCAACGCCAGAGCTGAGCTCGTCACGCCTGCGCCGGTATCCAGGGCGGTTCCGGACTGGGCGATGCGTCAGGTGAGTGCCGCGGCCCGCCTCGTCTCCTCGCAGATGGCTTCTGCCACATGATAAGCAATCGCGGTGATGGTGAGCATCGGATTTGCCACGCCAACGCAGGGGAACACCGATGCGTCGGCGGCGTAAAGGTTTTCGACATTATGGAACTGGCCGTTCGTCTTGACGACGGAATGAGTCGGGCTGTGTCCCATCGCAAGCGTGCCTGATTCATGGTGACTTTGTCCCGGAAGCATCGGCTCGAGGGGGTCAAACGTCCTCCTTGTGGCATCCGCATCAAAGTTGGGAGAACCACGAAGAAGATCACAGGCGATGTCGGACATCACCGTCCTCATATGTTGCCAACGGTGCGCGTCATGATGTTCTGAGAGCTTGAAGGTGACACGGGCCTGAGGGTAATCAGATGGATCTCGCCTCAAGGGTTCCCTCTCCAGCCGGACCCGATTGGACTGTTCCGGCGTCATTGCTGCTTCGCCGGTCATACGCAGTTCAACCCGATTTCGCCTAGTTGGACTGAATCCCCCCATGATGTGGACGTGAAAGCGGTTGATTTTTTCGTGGTTTTTGGGGGGCACGACGACGTTGATGAACTGGTCGCTCGGGTCGTCCGAGAGTGGAGGTACCTCGAGCGTGGTTCGCACGAAGATATGTTCCGACAGATAGTTACCGACCGTCTGGTCTCTTTCCGGTCGGTGATGGTCGTGCAAGCCGGATGCAATCGCCAGTCGGGCTGACTCGATGGTGCTCGCCGCCAGCACCACGCGACCACCCGACTTGACTTCGATCCGCTTCGTGCGGCGCGTGATGCGATTCCGGCAGTGCACTCCCGTTATTCTTCCGTTCTGGTGGTCCAGTCGCGTTGCCTCGGTCCCGGTCAGGAGCACAAGCCGGCGTCTTTTCATTCGGCTCTCCGCCCGGATATCATCATCCATGAGCAGGCTCCAAAGCCGAGAGGCGGAACTGTCGTAGCCCCGGCCGATGTCGAAATTGGTCCCCGAAGCCACGTCTACGCCCCAGGGGGGTTCGTGTGCGTTGTGATCCTGAAGCTGGCACAGTGTCCAGTTCTGCATTCTGCCCTTGCACTCACCGTGGGTTACATTCCGGCGCGACTCAGCTTCCAGGTAGTGGCGATCCAAATCTGCGCGGTCGGGCCAATCGACCCCAGAGCGCTTCCAGAGCTGGAAATCGTCGTCGTAGAAGCGGGTGAGGTGGGCACCGGCGACGATTCCTCGACCACCGAAGTTCTCCATCATCATGCCCGCTTCGAAGTCACCCAGCCAAGGCTTGACTTCGTGCCTCGACATGAATTGCCTCCGGTACACGCCGCGACTCAGGACGTTCTCGACGAAACCAGACCGGTTGCCACGTTGCTGGGTATCGACGTTGGGAATCTTTGGCATGTTGCTAACGTGACAGTTGACCAGCACCGGACCTTTCTCCACGACCAGTATGCGAAGTTCGGGCCCCTGGTTATACAGATGCTCCGCGACGGATCCGCCGGCCGGACCGGAACCGATCACAATGCAATCCGGCTCGAAGGCCATCGGCTCGTCCAAGTCATCCAAGCTGTTTTCGTAGAGTGCCATGACGCTTCTCCCACCGAGGATACATTGGGTAGGGCCGTAAAACGATTACGGGAGGCTGCACCTACCAGATCATGCTACTGCGAGGGACCAGCGCGACCGGCATAGGGTCCATTCGTTTTTGTCGGCCCAACTTGTATTAGGCGGCATCCAGAGGATGCCGTAAACATATATTGGCATATACAAATATCCAGCTGTAGATATCAGCATATGCGCTGGTATATCTAGGTAAATATCGGTTTCAGCGCAGGTCTCGAGCCACTACGCGGGCCTGTAAGCCAAGCTCCCTCACCGTCTTCCAGTCCACCTCCCACAGCCGCTGCTTGTGCCGCCAGATGCCGCCGGCGGCCTTGATCTGCTCCCGCAATGCGGTCTCGACGAAGCCGATTCTCACCGCCACCATGTCTTCCGGATCCCGGCGCGGGTTGCGCCGGTTCGGCGCCCAGGGCGCGGTTTCAACAATGAGTTCCACGGTCTTGTGCCGTACCTTGCGCGCGGCGTCATAGCGATAGCGTACGCGTACCAGCAGCTCCCCATAGCTTGCGAGCAGCTTCTTGGTTCCGTTCTGTCCCGGCGTGGATAGGGAACAAACGCTGAAAATACTGAACGCCCTGGCGAACGGCGTTCACCCGGCGACGGGAGAGAAGTTCGCGGCGGACGGTCCGTACCAGCATCCCGATACCGTGCGGGCGCTGTTCGAGGCGATGCGCGCGGTCGAGGGTGCCGGCGCGCCCGCCCCCGAGCGCAAGCCCGCTTTCCCGCAAAGCGGCTCGGGCTCGCGCTGGAGCGCGGAGGAAGAGGAGCGCCTCGCGAGCGCGTTCGATTCGGGCAGAACCGTGGACGAGCTCGCCCGCGCCCATAACCGCTCGCGCGCGGCGATCGAGGCGCGGCTGGTGCGGCTCGGCAAATTGGACGCCTCGGCGGTCACCTCGCCGCTGCGCTATCCGCCCACGCCCGCGGGCAGCGCGGCAAGCCGCGCTCCGTGACGGCCCGATCGCCCGCGGCGGCGCGCTTGCCGCGGGTGATAAACTCGACGCCGGCACGCAGAGGCTTTCGGGGGGCGCGATCGACAGGGACTACGGAGCGGACGGAACGCGGATCCTGCGGGACGGCAGGTACGCCATCCTATATGACGCCGCCGCGGGCGCTGTGGCGCAGCCGCAATGGTTCGAGCCGGCGTGGTGGCAAGCGCAGGGCCGGGCGGTGCCGGCCGATACGGGACGGGGTACCACGTGGTTCGTCGGCGCACCCGGCGCGGAGTGGGTGCTGCGCCATTACTGGCGCGGCGGACGCGTTGCACGCTGGATCGCGGATCACTACCTCTGGGTGGGGCTCGAGCGCAGCCGGCCGTTCGTCGAGTTCCGGCTCACGCAGCGCATGCGTGCCCTCGGCCTGCCGGTGCCGCGCCCGGTCGCGGCGCGCGTGTTGCGCGCCGGCGTGACTTACACCGGCGACCTCATCACCGAGCGCCTGGCCGCAGTGCCCTACTCGAGTCTCATGGCGAAGGGCACGTTCGATGCGGCAGGCTGGCGCGCGGCCGGGGCTTGCGTCGCGCATTGCCATGGCGCGGGGCTCGACCACGCCGACCTGACGTGGAACAACCTGCTGCTCGGCCGCGACGGCACGGCACACTTGATCGACCTCGATCGCGCCGTGCTGCGCGCGCCGGGCCGCTGGGCACTGGCCAACCTCACGCGCCTCCGGCGCTCGCTCGACAAACTGACTCCGAATTGGACGGCGGCGGACCGCGATGCGGCCTGGCGCGAATTCATGGCCGGTTACTCGGCGCGTTGAGCCCGCGCGTAGCGGCGGGCCCAGCCGGGGGAATCAACTCACAACCAAAAGGTTCAGGCAAGCGCAGCGGTGGCGAACGCGCGCGCGAGCAGCGACAGGCCGATCAGGCACAGGAGGCCGGCGACGACCCGCAGCAGGCCCGCGCGCGAGATGCGGCCGTGGATGCGGTTTCCGATCCAAAGCCCGGCCAGTGCGAACGGCACGAGCATCGCGAAGCCGGAAATGCGGTCGGCGAGCATGAGCCCGCTCGCCGTGAAGACCACGGCCCGGATCGAGACGGAGAAGATCACCATGTTGGAGAGAGTCGCGCGGAACGCGAGCTTGTCGTGCACGCGGTGCGTGAGATAAATCGCGTAGGGCGGCGCGCCGATGCCGAACAGCGTCCCGAACGCGCCGCCCGTGAAGCCGGCGACCGGCGCCCACGCCCGGTTCACCGTGCGGACCGCTTCCTTTCGCCGCAGCGCGTAGATGCCGTAGGCGACGAGGAACACCCCGATCCCAGCCATCGTCGCCGGGCGCGGCAGGGCGACGAGGAGCGTCACGCCCGCGACCGCGCCCGCAGCCGAGAGCGGCACCATCCACTTGAGCTCCGGCCAGACCGCGTCGCGCGAGAAGCGCACCCCGAGCGCAAGCGCCGCCGAGACATCGAGCAGCACGCACATCGGCAGCACGAAATCGAGCGGCAGGAAATGCGTGAGGACCGGCACGGTGAAGAGTGCCGCGCCGAAGGCAGTGATACCGAAGATGATGTAGGCGGCCGCGACCACCGCCGCGGCGATGACAAAGGTCGTGAGGTCGAACGGGAATGTCATGAAGTAGAAAAGGCGCCGGTCTTGCCCCCGACGCCCTTCTTTGAGTGGCGCCGATTGAACGGCGATCCATTGCGTCCGTTCGAATCGGCGCATCTGACCCGGCGCGATGCGTCCGGTGTCAGACGATGTTGAGGTGCTCGATCCCCGTCGTCAGGTCCTTCTCCTTCGCCTCCTTGCCGTGGAGCTTGATCATCAGCCGCAGCTCGTTGACGGAATCGGCGTTGCGCAGCGCGTCCTCGTAGCTGATCAGCCCCTGCTCGTAGAGATCGAACAGGTGCTGGTCGAAGGTCTGCATGCCAAGCTCGCGCGACTTCGCCATGATGCCCTTGATTTCGTGCACCTCGCCCTTGAAGATGAGATCCTGGATGAGCGGCGAGTTGAGCAGCACCTCCACCGCCGCCACCCGCCCCTTGCCGTCCTTCTTCGGGATCAGGCGCTGCGAGACCAGCGCCCGGATGTTGAGCGAAAGATCCATCAGCAGCTGGGCCCTGCGGTCCTGGGGAAAGAAGTTGATGATGCGGTCGAGGGCCTGGTTGGCGCTGTTGGCATGCAGCGTCGTCAGGCACAGGTGGCCGGTTTCGGAGAATGCCACCGCGTAGTCCATGGTCTCGCGGTCGCGGACTTCCCCGATCAGGATCACGTCCGGCGCCTGGCGCAGCGTGTTCTTCAGCGCCGAGAACCAGTTATCCGTGTCCACCCCCACCTCGCGCTGGGTTATCACGCAGTTCTTGTGCTCGTGCGTGAACTCGACCGGGTCCTCGATGGTGACGATGTGGCCGTAGCTGTTCTCGTTGCGGTAGCCCGTCATCGCCGCGAGCGTCGTGGACTTGCCGCAGCCGGTGCCGCCCACCAGGAGGATGAGCCCGCGCTTGGTCATGCAGATGTCCTTCAGCACCGGCGGCAGGTTGAGCTCTTCGAACTTCGGGATCTTTGTCGTGATCGTGCGCACCACCATGCCGATGCGCCCCTGCTGCACGAACGCGTTCACGCGGAAGCGGCCGATGCCGCCCGGATTGATCGCGAAATTGCACTCCTTGGTCGCCTCGAACTCCTGCGCCTGCTTGTCGTTCATCATGGCCCGCGTCAGCTCGGTCGTGTGCTGCGAGGTGAGCGGCTGATTGGCAACCGGCGTCATCTTGCCGTCGAGCTTGATCGCCGGCGGAAAGCCGGTGGTGATGAAGAGGTCGGAGGCCTTCTTCACCACCATCGCCCGCAACAAGTCGTGCATAAACCTGACTGCCTGGTCTCGTTCCATATTCTGGTTCCCTCAGCGAATGCGGACCGCCTGTCCGTAACCGGCACTCATTACCGGTTACTCGTCACTCGTCAGTCGTCAGTCGTCACTTTCCTACTTGAAATTGTCCTTGTTGGCGGCCTTGCCGCGCGCCTCGTCCACCGTGATGACGTTGCGCCGGATCAGATCCGTCAGGTTCTGGTCGAGCGTCTGCATGCCGAAGCCCTGGCCGGTCTGGATCGCGGAATACATCTGCGCCACCTTGTTCTCGCGGATCAGGTTCCGGATCGCGGGCGTGCCGATCATGATCTCGTGCGCGGCGCAGCGGCCCGCGCCGTCCTTGGTCTTGCACAGCGTCTGCGAGATAACGGCGCGCAACGACTCCGACAGCATCGCCCGCACCATTTCCTTTTCCTCCGCGGGAAAGACATCGATGATCCGGTCGATGGTCTTGGCGGCGGAGCTCGTGTGCAGCGTGCCGAACACCAGGTGGCCGGTCTCGGCCGCAGTCATCGCGAGCCGGATGGTTTCCAGGTCGCGCATCTCGCCCACCAGGATCACGTCGGGATCTTCGCGCAGCGCGCTCCGCAGCGCGTTGGCGAAGGACAGCGTGTGGGGCCCCACCTCGCGCTGGTTGATCAGGCACTTCTTGGCCTCGTGCACGAATTCGATCGGGTCCTCGACCGTCAGAACGTGGCCGTGCTCGGTCTCGTTGATGTAGTTGACCATGGCCGCGAGCGTGGTCGACTTGCCGGAGCCGGTGGGCCCCGTCACCAGCACGATGCCGCGCGGGTTGTCCGAGATGTCCTGGAAGATTTTCGGCGCCTTGAGGTCCTCGAGCGTCAGCACCTTCGAAGGAATAGTGCGGAACACGGCGCCCGCGCCGCGCTGCTGCACGAAAGCGTTGACGCGGAAGCGCGCGAGGTTGGGGATCGCGAACGAGAAGTCGCACTCGAGGTTTTCCTCGTAGAACTTGCGCTGCCCGTCGTTCATGATGTCGTACACCATCGCGTGCACGTCCTTGTGCTCCATGGCGGGCAGGTTGATGCGCCGCACGTCGAAGGCTTTGATTTTTCGCCTAACACCTCGCGCTTCATGACCCGCAGATTATGGCCTCAATCGCCGACAACTTGCAAGCAGTTCGCAGCCGCATCGCGCGCGCAGCGCGGGCCGCGCAACGCGATGTTGCGGACATCACGCTGGTCGCGGTCAGCAAAACGTTCCCGGAGGGGCATATCGAGGAAGCGTACGCAGCCGGCCAGCGGACATTTGGCGAAAACCACGTGCAGGAAGCTGTGGAAAAAATCACGGTGCTGGCCGCCCTCCCCCTCGAATGGCGCGTCGCGCAAGCACGTCAGGAAAATAATCTCACGCGAAGCGACGCGATCATCCCCTCCGCCGGGGTCGCATCCCCGGAGGGGCCCCTGCTCCTCCCTCTGGAGTGGCACTTCATTGGCCCGATCCAGAGCAACAAGACCCGCCTGATCGCCCAGCACTTCGCGTGGGCGCACGGCGTGGAGCGAGAGAGAATCGCCGAACGCCTGAACGCAGCCCGGCCGGAGGGCACGCCCCCGCTCAACGTCTGCATCCAGGTGAACGTGAGCGGCGAAGCAACCAAGAGCGGGATCGCGCCGGGGGAGGAGGTAAGGCTCGCCGATGCGATCGCGCGGCTGCCGCGGCTGAAATTGCGGGGGCTGATGGCGATACCGGAGCCCACGGCCGATACGGCTCTCCAGCGCGGGCGCTTCGCCCTGCTGCGCGAGTTGAAGGAGAAACTCGGCGCGCGCGGTCACGCGCTCGACACGCTGTCGATGGGCATGTCGGACGATTTCGAAGCGGCGATCATGGAAGGCGCGAC
>JAHZNX010000028.1 GCA_020028375.1 Betaproteobacteria bacterium
GTCGATATGGCATTGGCGCACGATGCCGTGCTGCGTGCGGCTCACCGCCAGGACATTGCGCTCGGTCTTGTCATCGAATTTGGCCTCGACCTTCATCCCGAGCGGCAGCAGCACGGCGGCGAGCGCCTTGGCGCTCTTCTGCGCCGCCTTGTCATCGCTCAAGTCGAGCGGGACCGGCTGGCGCAGCAGCGCGTGCAGCACCTCCTCGTCGATTAGCCGGCTCACACGCTCAATCACCGCCTCCGCCAGCAGGTAATCCTTGGCGACCTGCTCCAGCGCCTCCCGCTTGAGCGGCTCGCCGCCGGCCGAGGTATAGAGCTCGGCCTCCGCGAGCGCCAGCTGCAGCAGCATCTGCTTCAGCTCGTGCTCGTCCTTCAGGTAGCGCTCGGCCTTGCCGTGCTTCACCTTGTAGAGGGGTGGCTGCGCGATGTAGATGTGGCCGCGCTCGATCAGCTCCGGCATCTGCCGGTAGAAGAACGTGAGGAGCAACGTGCGGATATGCGAGCCATCGACGTCCGCGTCCGTCATGATGATGATGCGGTGGTAACGCAGCTTCTCCGGCGCATACTCCTCCTTGCCGATGCCGGTGCCGAGCACGCTGATCAACGTGATGATTTCCTGCGAGGACAGGAGCTTGTCGAGCCGCGCCTTCTCCACGTTGAGAATCTTGCCCTTCAACGGCAGGATCGCCTGAAACTTGCGGTCGCGCCCCTGCTTGGCCGAGCCCCCGGCGGAGTCGCCCTCGACGATATAGAGCTCCGACTGCGCGGGGTCGCGCTCCTGACAGTCGGCGAGCTTTCCGGAAAGCCCGAACGAGTCAAGCACCCCCTTCCTCCGCGTCAGCTCGCGCGCCTTGCGCGCCGCTTCGCGCGCGCGCGCGGCCTCCACGATCTTGGCGCAGATGATGCGCGCGTCGTTCGGCTTCTCGAGCAGGAATTCGCCGAGCTTCTGGGCGACAATCTCATCGACCACCGGCCGCACTTCCGAGGACACCAGCTTGTCCTTGGTCTGGGACGAGAACTTGGGCTCGGGCACCTTCACCGACAGCACCGCCGTCAACCCCTCCTTCAGGTCGTCGCCGCTGGTCTCCACCTTCGCCTTCTCGGCGAGCTTGTTGGTCTCGATGTACTGGTTGAGCGTGCGCGTCATCGCGCTGCGCAGTCCCGTCATGTGCGTGCCGCCGTCGCGCTGCGGAATGTTGTTGGTGAAACACTGCACCGCCTCCTGGTACGAGTCGTTCCACTGCATCGCCACTTCCACGAGGATGCCGTCCTTCTCGGCCCTGGCGTAGAAGATGTTCGGGTGCAGCACGTTCTTGGTGCGGTTGATGTACTCGACGAAGCCCTTGACGCCGCCGGTGAAGGAAAAGGTTTCCTCCTTGCCGCTGCGCTGGTCGATGAGAAGGATCCGCAACCCGCTGTTGAGGAACGCCAGCTCGCGCAGGCGCTTCGCCAGTATCTCGTAGTGGTACTCGACGCGCCCGAAGATCTCCTTTGCCGGAAGGAAATGCACTTCGGTGCCGCGGCGCTCGGTCTTGCCCGTGACCTTGAGCGGGGCCACGGTCTCGCCCATGCGGAACTCCATCTGATGGAGCTGGCCGTCGCGCCGGATCGACAGCCGTAGCCACTCCGACAGCGCGTTCACCACAGACACGCCCACGCCATGGAGGCCGCCCGCGATCTTGTAGGAATTGTTGTCGAACTTGCCGCCGGCGTGGAGTTCCGTCATCGCCACTTCCGCGCTCGAGCGGCCTTCCTCGTCCTCCGGGTGCGGCCCGGTCGGGATGCCGCGGCCGTTGTCGACGACGCTCACCGAGTTGTCCGGGTGGATGGTGACGGTGATCTCGTCGCAGTAGCCGGCGAGCGCCTCGTCCACCGCGTTGTCCACCACTTCGAACGCCATGTGGTGGAGCCCGGTGCCATCGCTGGGGTCGCCGATGTACATGCCCGGGCGCTTGCGCACCGCCTCGAGGCCCTTGAGGACCTTGATGCTGCTGGCGTCGTACTCGTCGCCGCTGCGCTGCTGCTCGGGTTCGCCTTCCGGTATCGCCATTCCTCGCCCCTGGCCTAGATCCGCATCGGCATGACAACGTAACGGAATTCGCGGTTCTCCGGCACCGTGACCAGCATGCTGCTGTTGGCGTCGCCGAACGAGCATTCGACGGCCTCGCTGTCAACGTTGTTCAGCACGTCCAGGACATAAGTGATGTTGAAGCCGATGTCCAGCGCCTCGCCGCCGTACGCGATCTCGAGCTCTTCCTGCGCCTCCTCCTGTTCGTTGTTGGTGCAGGAAATGCGCAGCGTATTGGCCGATACCGTCCAGCGCACGCCGCGGAACTTCTCGTTGGAGAGGATCGCCGCCCGCTGCAGCGACTGCAGCAGGGCTTGCCGCTGGATCGAAAATCGCTTCTGGTAGTTCGTGGGCACGACCCGCGTGTAGTCGGGAAACTTGCCGTCGATGATCTTGGTGGTAAGAACCGTGCTGCCAAAGCCGAACCGCACCATGCTCGCGAAGATCTCGATCGTAACCGCGTCCTCGCTGTCGGCGAGCAGCCGCGCGAGTTCGAGCACCGCCTTGCGCGGGAGTATCACTTCGCGCTTCTCCTGCTCCGCGCCCAGGGGGCGCGCGGCGTAGCTCAAGCGGTGACCATCGGTGGCAACGACCTTCACCTGCCCCGCGTCGAGCACCAGCAGCAGCCCGTTCAGGTAATAGCGTATGTCCTGCTGCGCCATCGCGTACTGCACCAGCAGCAGCAGGTCGCGCAGCGCCTTCTGCGGCATGCTCACGGTCGCCTGCACCGCCCCGGGTTCCGCCATCGCCGGGAAATCCGCCGCCGGCAGCGTTTGCAGATTGAACCGGCTCTTGCCCGAGCGCACCTGCAGGCGGTTGTTCTGCACGTCGAGCGTGGCCTCGGTTCCTTCCGGCAGCGCGCGCAGGATCTCCTGGAGTTTGCGCGCCGAGACCGTGAGGCCCGCATCCTCCCCCGCCCCCTTCCCGAGTTCCATGCGCGCCGCCACCTGGATCTCGAGGTCGGTCGCCATCATCATCAGCGCACCCTGCTTGCGCTCGACCAGCACGTTCGAGAGGATCGGCAGCGTATGGCGTTTTTCCACGATGCCGGTTACCGCCTGCAGTGGCTTGAGCAATGCGTCGCGTTCGAGCTGAACGAGCTTCATAAGCTTTGTTGTAGATTAAGAGTAATAAGACTAGTAAGACCTGAAAGCTGCTGTGCACAAGTCGCATTCGGCCAGCGCGACCGCGGGCCGGCGAAAAGGATAACCTTGTGCGTAAGCTTGCAACGAGCGTGTGACGTTTGTGGACAACTGGCGCATCGGGCGGCACCACAGCGGGATATCCACAATCCACACGGCAGTAATCAACTCCTCAGGACGTTGAGCAGCGAATCGAAATCACGCGTCAACTCGTTGCTGGTGGATTTGAGCAGCGCGATCTTGCGGCAGGCGTGCAGCACCGTGGTGTGATCGCGGCCGCCGAATGCTTCGCCGATGTCCGGCAGGGAGAGCTGCGTCAGCTCCTTGGCGAGCGCCATCGCGACCTGCCGGGGGCGGGCGACGTTGCGGCTGCGCTTCTTCGAATACATCTCGGAGACCTTGATCTTGTAGAAGTCGGCGACGGTCTTCTGGATATTCTCGATCGAAACCTGCCGGTGCTGGATGGCCAGCAGGTCGCGCAGGGCCTCGCGGCAGAGCTCGACCGAGAACTCGCGCCCGGAAAACCGCGCGTAGGCAATCACGCGCTTCAGCCCCCCTTCGAGCTCGCGCACGTTGGACTGGATGTGCCGGGCCAGGAAGAACGCCACCGCCTCGTCGAGCTTGATAGCGTCCGCCTCCGCTTTCTTGAGCAGGATGGCGACGCGCATCTCAAGCTCGGGCGGCTCCACCGCCACGGTGAGGCCCCATCCGAAGCGCGAGATCAGGCGATTCTCGATCCCGGCGATCTCCTTGGGATAGGTGTCGCAGGTGATGACCACCTGCCGGTGCGCCTCGATCAGGGCGTTGAACGCGTAGAAGAATTCCTCCTGAGTGCGGTTCTTGCCGCTGAAGAACTGGATGTCGTCGATCAGCAGCAGATCGAGGGAATGGTAGTAGCGCTTGAAATCGTCGAACGCCTTGTGCTGGTAGGCGCGCACGACATCGGAGACGTACTGCTCCGCGTGGATGTAGCGGATTTTGCTCTCCGGTGCCTGGCCGCGCAGGCGGTTGCCGATCGCCTGGATGAGGTGGGTCTTGCCGAGGCCCACCCCGCCGTAGATGAAGAGCGGGTTGTAGGCGGCGCCCGGCCGTTCGGCGACCTGGGCGGCCGCGGCGCGCGCGAGCTCGTTGGCCTTGCCGGTGACGAAAGTCTCGAAGGTGAAGCCCGGATTGAGCCGGGAGACTTCGCGGCTGCTTGGCTTGGGCTCGCGGTCCTTTGCGCCGGGCGCGACCGGCGCCGGCCGGGCGTTTGGCGTTTCCTTCTCGGCGAGGACGAGCTGCACCGCGACATCGCGCTTGAAATGCTCCCGTCCCAGCTGCTCGATGCGCGCGAGGAACTTGTCGCGTATCCACTGCAGCACGAAGCGGTTCGGCGCGACCAGGGTCAGGCGCTCGGCGTCGGCCTGGGGGCGCAGCGGCTTGATCCAGGTGCGGTACTGCTGGGGCGGCAGTTCCTTCTCGAAGCGCGCGAGGCAGAAGCGCCAGAAACTGTTCATCGGGGTGGTGTTGTTGTTTGAAGGCGGGCTGCGCAGGGGACGCTTTTCAGCGATCGATTTTATCCTTTTTGAGGACCGTTATCCACAGCGTACGCGGTCACGCGCGACGAAATACGACCGTCGAGATAGCGGTTGACATGGCGGAGAGTTAGAGGTTGTAATAGCGCGCTTTTCAGCAGCCGGAAAGACCCCATGAAACGGACCTATCAGCCATCGGTGAAGCGTCGCAAGCGCACGCACGGCTTCCGCGTGCGCATGCGCACCCGGGGCGGGCGCGGTGTGATACGGGCGCGCCGCGCCAAAGGGCGGGTGCGATTGAGCGCCTGAGCGGGAGCAGCCGCGCGCTGCCGCGCAACGCACGGCTGAGTCGGCGCGAGCAGTTCAGGGCTGCGCTGGCAGCCGGCGCCGCTGGGGCACGCCGCTACTTCCGGTTGTACGTCAGCCGCAACGGTTTTACCCAAGCGCGAATCGGGATCATCGCCAGCCGGCGCGTGGCGCCGCGCGCGGTGGATCGCAATCGAATGAAGCGCCTGGTGAGAGAGGTGTTCCGCACCATGGCGGAGCGGCCGGCTGGCGTGGATATCGTGGTTGAACTGCGCCGCTGCCCGCCGGCGGCTTCCCGCGCCGCTGCGCGCGCGGAGCTCTCCCGGCTGCTGGAGGAGCTTGCCGCAGCGCCGCGCGGCGACTAGAGCCCTTTATTGAGATAGGCTCCGGGGTGGCGACAAGCGCGCTGTAAGCACGGTCATGGATTCACAACGGCTGATTCTTTTCTTCGTATTTTCCTTCTCGGTGTTCATGCTGCTGGATGCATGGCAGCGTGACCAGCAGCCGGCGCGTCCGCCGGCGGTGGTGGCCGGGAAGGACGACAAGGCGCCGGCGCCTTCGGCGCAGCCTCCGGTGCCGGGCGAGAAGCTGACGGCAAGCCAGAGCGCGGTACCGAAGCAGGGCCGGGGCGCTCCCGAAACCGGCGCGACGATACGGGTCGAAACGGACGTGCTGACCGCGGAACTCAGTAGTCACGGCGGGGATGTGCGGCGGCTGGAGTTCAAGAATCACCGCGACACGCTCGATCGGAGCAAGAATTTCGTGTTGTTCGAAACCGGCGCGGCGCGCAGTTATATCGCGCAGGCCGGGCTGATCGGCGGTGGCCTGCCCAACCACCGAACGCTCTACACCGCGGCGAGCGATCAATTCCCGCTCGGCGATGGTCAGGAGGAGCTCGAAGTGCGGCTCACCGCTCCGGCCACGGAGGGCGTGCAGGTGAGCAAGGTCTATCGCTTCCGGCGGGGAAGCTATCTGATCGACGTCAGCTTCGAGATCGTCAATGGAGGCGCCAAGGCGATACAGCCGTACGCGTATTTCCAGCTGGTGCGCGACGAAACGGCGCCGGCGGGCGATTCAGCGATGCTGCCGACATTCACAGGGATCGCGCTTTACACGGAAAAGGACAAGTTCCAGAAGCTCGCCTTCAGCGACATCGAAAAAGGCAAGGCGCAGTACACCAAGAACAGCGATGACGGCTGGATCGCAATGCTGCAGCACTATTTCTTCAGCGCCTGGCTTCCGCGCAGCGGCATTCAGCGTGAGTTCTACGCGCGTCGCCTCGAGGAGGGACTCTACTCCGCGGGCGTGATCGTCCCGGCCGGCGTGATCGAGCCGGGCGCGCGCGCCTCCGTCACGGTGCCGCTTTACGCCGGCCCGGAAGAACAGGAGAACCTCGCGAGAATCGCGCCTGGTCTGGATCTCACCATCGATTATGGCTGGCTCACGGTGATTGCGGTCCCGCTGTTCTGGGTGCTCGCCTGGCTCAATCGGTGGGTGGGCAACTGGGGAGTCGCCATCATTCTGCTGACGGTGATCATCAAGCTGCTGTTCTATCCGTTGTCGGCGGCAAGCTATCGCTCGATGGCCAAGATGCGGGTGCTAGCTCCGAAGCTGCAGAAGCTCAAGGATCAATATGGCCAGGACCGGCAGCGCCTGCAGCAGGCGATGATGGAGCTCTATAAGACGGAGAAGATCAATCCCCTTGGGGGCTGCATGCCGATAGTAGTCCAAATACCTGTTTTTATTGCACTTTATTGGGTATTGCTGGCGAGCGTGGAACTCCGGCATGCGCCCTTCATGCTGTGGATCGACGATCTGGCGGCGCCCGATCCGTGGTTCATCCTGCCGATCCTCATGGCGGCGACCATGTGGGTGCAGACCCTGCTCAACCCCGAACCTCCCGACCCGGTGCAAGCGCGCGTGATGAAGATCATGCCCATCGTCTTCAGCATCTTCTTCTTCTTCTTTCCCGCCGGCTTGGTGCTGTACTGGCTTGTCAACAACGTGCTCTCGATCGCGCAACAGTGGAGAATCACGCGGGTGCTCGAGCGCGAAGCCGCGCAGCGCAAGAGATGACGTGCTCGTGGGCGGTGCAGGCGCCGCCCCCATTCCGCTTACCGCAGGTCGATGACCGGGAGCGACATCATTGCCGCCGTTTCGACCGCCCCGGGCAGAGGCGGTATCGGTGTGGTGCGCGTTTCCGGTCCGCGACTGAAGGCGCTCATCTCGGGTATCGTGCGCAAGCGGGTTTCGCCGCGGCGTGCGACGCTCGCGGATTTCATTGATTCCCACGGGTCGGTAATCGACCGGGGCATAGCGCTTTACTTCCCGGCACCGCGTTCCTATACCGGCGAGGACGTGCTGGAATTGCACGGCCACGGCGGCCCAGTGGTCTTGCAACTGCTGCTCAAGCGCTGCGTGGAGCTCGGTGCGCGTCCGGCGCAGCCGGGGGAATTCACCCGCCGCGCCTACCTGAATGACAAGATCGATCTGGCGCAGGCGGAGAGCGTCGTGGACTTGATCGAAGCCGCAACCACGGAAGCGGCGCGCAGCGCGATGCGCTCGTTGCAAGGCGCGTTTTCCCAACGGATCGGGGAGCTGCTGGACGGCCTGGTCGAGTTGCGCACGCTGGTCGAGGCCGCGCTCGATTTCCCGGACGAGGATGTCGAGCTCATCAGACAGTCCGATGGTGCCGGCCGGCTCTCGAGGCTGAAGGCGAAGCTTGCGGACGTCTTATCCGTGTCACAACAAGGAAGCTTGCTGCGGGAGGGCATGCGGGTGGTTCTCGCGGGTCAGCCCAACGTCGGCAAGTCGAGCCTTCTCAATCTTCTTGCTGGCGAGGAGCTCGCCATCGTAACGGATATCGCGGGCACTACCCGGGACGCGATACGGCAGAGCGTCAGCATACGGGGGGTCCCGGCGCACATCATCGATACCGCCGGATTACGGCCGTCGAGTGATCCCGTGGAAAGGCTCGGCATCGCACGCACCTGGGCCGCGATCGAGCAGGCCAATGTCGTTGTGCTCCTCGTCGACGCTGCCCAGGGCGATGTCGCGGCGGACCAGGACATCCTGCGCAGGCTTCCAGCGGGATTGCCCCGTCTTACCGTCATGAACAAGATCGATCTCTTGGCGCGGGCACCGGCCCTCGAACGCGGCAAAGACGGTTCCACTGTATGGCTATCGGCCAAGACGGGGGCCGGCGTGGAGTTCCTGCGTGAGGCACTGCTGGAGGCCGTGGGCTGGCAGGGCGGCGGGGCGGAAGGACTGTTTATGGCCCGTGAACGGCACGTTCATGCGCTCGAGCTAGCCCAGCAGCATCTGGAGCAAGCTACCCGCCAGACGGAGAGCCTCGAACTGTTTGCGGAGGAACTCCGAGCCGTTCAAACCGCCTTGGGCTCGATTACTGGGGAATTTACGCCCGACGATCTGCTCGGGGAGATATTCAAGCGATTTTGCATCGGCAAATGACGCCCCCCAATCGGTGTTTCACGTGGAACATGGGAGTTAATATTGATGCTGCATCGCAGCAAATATCTGTTTCACGTGAAACCCTGTGAATCTGTTCTGTCGGATCGCCTTTTCGGGTATCATTTGAGCCTAAGCAGGACTTGAATTAATTATGCAACTCATTGATAAATATGATGTAATAGTAGTCGGCGGGGGACACGCTGGGACCGAGGCGGCACTTGCCGCCGCCCGTATGGGGTGTACGACCCTGCTCCTGACCCACAGCTTCGACACGCTGGGGCAGATGTCCTGCAATCCGTCCATCGGCGGTATCGGAAAAGGCCATTTAGTCAAAGAGATAGATGCACTTGGCGGCGCCATGGCGCTGGCCGCGGACGAGGCCGGGATCCAATTCCGCATCCTGAACTCGCGCAAGGGGCCCGCGGTTCGCGCGACCCGCGCCCAGGCGGACCGCGTGCTCTACAGAGGGGCGATCCGGGGTCGTCTCGAGAATCAGCCCGGGCTGCGCATGTTCCAGCAGGCGGTGGACGATCTGCTGATCGAAGACGGGCGCGTCGCAGGCGTCGTGACGCAGATCGGGCTCAAGTTCTCTGCGCGTGCGGTGGTGCTCACCACCGGAACTTTTCTCGCGGGACTGATCCACGTCGGGCTCAAGCACCACCAGGGCGGGCGTGCGGGCGACCCGCCCGCGCTCACTCTCGCGCAGCGGCTGCGCGAATTGAAGCTTCCGGTTGGGCGCTTGAAAACCGGCACGCCGCCGCGCATTGACGGCCGCAGCATCGATTTCACGGGCATGACGGAGCAGCCGGGCGATGCGCCGGTTCCCGTGTTCTCATTTCTCGGCAGGCGCGAGCAGCACCCGCAGCAGCTGCCGTGCTGGATCACGCATACCAACGCGCGCACGCACGACATCATCCGCGCCGCGCTCGACCGCTCGCCGCTCTACACCGGCGTGATCGAGGGTGTCGGGCCGCGTTATTGCCCCTCGATCGAAGACAAGGTGATGCGCTTCGCGCACAAGGCGTCGCACCAGATCTTCCTCGAGCCCGAAGGCCTGACGGTCAACGAGTTCTATCCCAACGGCATCTCGACGAGCCTGCCCTACGACGCGCAGCACGAGCTCGTGCGATCGATCCGCGGACTCGAGCGCGCCCACATCACGCGCCCGGGCTACGCGATCGAGTACGACTATTTCGATCCGCGCGGCCTGAAGCGCTCGCTCGAAACGCGGGCCATTCCGGGGCTGTTCTTCGCCGGCCAGATCAACGGCACCACGGGGTACGAAGAAGCCGCGGCGCAGGGATTGCTCGCGGGCGTCAATGCTGCACTTCTGGTTCGCGAACGCGAGCCGTGGTGCCCGGGTCGCAACGAGGCCTACCTGGGCGTGCTCGTGGATGACCTCGTCACGCGCGGCGTATCCGAGCCTTATCGCATGTTTACAAGCCGCGCCGAGTATCGGCTGTCGCTGCGCGAGGACAACGCCGACCTGCGGTTGACCGAGCGCGGCCGCGAGCTGGGAGTGGTGGATGATGCGCGATGGGCGGCGTTCGCGCGCAAGCGCGAAGCGATCGAGCGCGAGCAGGCGCGCCTCAGGAATACCTGGATCAATCCGCGGCTGCTGCCGGGCGATTCTGTCTCCGGCGCGCCGGATCAGGCGCAATCCCGGGAGTATTCGCTGGTGGAACTGCTGCGCCGTCCGGATATCAATTACGCGCGGCTCACGGCGCTGCCGGGCGCGGGACCTGGCGTCGAGGATGCACAGGTGGCGGAGCAGGTCGAGATCCAGGCTAAATATCAGGGCTACATCGAGCGCCAGCGCGAGGAAATTGCGCGCTATGGTCATTCTGAGAACCTGAAACTGCCCGAGGACATCGATTACGGCAGCCTGCGGGGACTGTCGGTGGAAGCGCGGCAGAAGCTTGCGCTGCACCGTCCCGAGACGCTCGGCCAGGCATCGCGCATCTCGGGGGTCACGCCGGCGGCGATCTCGGTCCTGCTGGTCCATCTCAAGCGCAGAACGAATGCGGCCCGCGGAGAAGGGCGGGCAGCGACCCGTGGCGCCCGCCGAGCGATTGGCAAGACGGCATGACCCTTGCGCAGCAGCTTGCGCAAGGCGTGGTCGAACTCGGGGTGGCGCTCCCGGTAGGCGCGCAGCAGCGGCTGCTTGCCTACCTGGAACTGCTGCAAAAATGGAACCGCGTCTACAACCTCACGGCGGTGCGGCAGGCGCCGCGCATGGTGAGCCTGCACTTGCTCGATTGCCTGGCGGCGGCGCCGCACGCCGCGGCAGCGAGCATATTCGATGTGGGCAGCGGGGCCGGATTGCCGGGCATCCCGCTTGCGCTCGCGTTGCCGGAAGCGCGCGTGACGTTGCTTGATTCTAACCACAAGAAGGCGGCGTTCCTGAGACAGGCGGTGATGCAGCTTCGCCTCACGAACGCGGAGGTCATATGCGAGAGGGCGGAGTCCTGGAGGCCGCCAGCGCCATTTGATGTCGTGATTTCCCGCGCGTTCTCGGATCTTGCCGAGCTGGTATCGCTGGCGGGGCGGCACCTCGCCGAGCGGGGCCGACTCGTGGCCATGAAAGGCGTGCATCCGTATGAGGAAATCGCCCAGCTGCCGCAGGGCTGGCAGGTGTTGGAGGTGATGCCGCTTACGATTCCCGGGCTGCGCGCGCAGCGCCATCTGGTGGCGATCGGCCGCAGCTGATCATGGGCAAGATACTCGCTATCACCAATCAGAAGGGCGGCGTCGGCAAGACTACGACCGGCGTCAACCTCGCCGCGAGCCTCGCCGCGGCGCACCGGCGCGTGCTGCTCGTGGATCTCGACCCGCAGGGCAACGCGACCATGGGCAGCGGCATCGACAAGCGCCCTCTCGTTGCGACGGTCTATCAGGTATTGCTCGGCGCAAAGAGCATCGCCGAGGTGAGATTGCGCTCCGAAAACGGCGAGTTCGACCTGGTGCCGGCCAACCGCGAGCTTGCCGGGGCCGAAGTCGAGTTGGTGGAAATCGCCCACCGCGAGACGCGCTTGAAAGATGCGCTCGCCGCGGTCACGGGGGAATACGACTATGTCCTGATCGACTGCCCGCCGGCGTTGAACCTTCTCACCGTGAACGGGCTGACCGCCGCGCAGGCGGTGATGATCCCGATGCAGTGCGAGTATTACGCGCTGGAGGGCCTGAGCGATCTCGTGCAGACTATCAAGAAGGTGCGCGGGAACCTGAATCCGACGCTGGAGATCGAGGGTTTGCTGCGCACCATGTACGATCCCCGCAACACGCTGGCGCAGCAGGTCTCGGCGCAGTTGCTCGAGCATTTCGGCGACAAGGTCTACCGCACGGTGATCCCGCGCAACGTGCGGCTGGCGGAGGCGCCGAGCTTCGGCCTGCCCGCGCTCAAGTTCGACCCGAACTCAAAGGGAGCGCAGGCCTACCTCGCCCTGGCGGGCGAGATGCTGAATCGCGCGGGAGCGTGAGGGACACGGCCATGACCAGGATCAAGGGACTGGGGCGCGGACTCGACGCGCTGCTTGGAGCCGACGAACCGGCCGCTACCGGCGGCGACGCGCTGGCATCGCTTGCGATCGACTCGCTGCAGCCGGGCCGGTTCCAGCCGCGCGCGCATATCGGCCAGGAAGGCCTTGCCGAGCTGGCCGAATCGATCAAGGCGCAGGGCGTGATGCAGCCGATACTGGCGCGACCGCTCGGTGCGGGCCGCTACGAGATCGTCGCCGGCGAGCGGCGCTGGCGCGCGGCACGCATGGCGGGGCTCGCAACGGTGCCCGCGCTGGTGCGCGATGTGCCGGACCGGAACGCGCTTGCCATCGCGTTGATCGAGAACCTCCAGCGCGAGGACCTGAACCCGCTCGATGAGGCCAAGGGCATCAAGCGCTTGACCGAGGAATTCGCCATGACCCACGCGGAGGCCGCCGAGGCCGTCGGCCGCTCGCGCGCGGCGATCACCAACGCGCTGCGGCTGCTCGAGCTTGCGCCACCGGTGCAGGAGTTGCTGCGCGAGGGCAAGCTCGACATGGGACATGCGCGGGCGCTGCTCGCGCTGCCGGCGCTGAGGCAGATCGACCTCGCGCGCGAGGCGGTCGCGCGGCAGCTCTCCGTGCGCCAGGTCGAGAAGCGGGTCGCGGGCCTGACGGCGCGCCCCGCGGCGCGCGCGCGCAGCGACCGGGACGTGGCGCGGCTCGAGGATGAACTGAGCGGGCAGCTCGGCACCACCGTGAGCATACGGAACGGCGCAAAACCGGGCAGCGGCAAGCTCATCATCCATTACTCGAGCCTCGATCAGCTCGAATCGCTGCTTAACCGCCTCAGGCAGAAATAAGGCCGCGAAATCGGGGCCTTGCCGCATCGCAGCAAATTGACCCTTGTCGCCCTCGAAGGCTATACTACGCGCGCTTTGCTCGGGGCGGAGATCAAGAACGCCGTGCTTCGCGACCTGAGCAGGCCGATCCGAACCGTTCTCCGGTGGCAACTGATGGCCACTGCCGCACTGGCGCTCATCGCGGGGGCCCTGGCCGGCGGCCACGGCGCCCTCTCCGCGGCGCTCGGTGGCGCGGTGAGCATCCTCGCCGGACTGGCGTCTGCGGTCGTGGCCTCGCTGGGCAGGGCGAAATCCGCCGAAGCGGCGCTGTTTTCGGTGCTGAGGGCCGAAGCCGTCAAGATCGGCCTGATCGTCATCCTGCTCT
>JAHZNX010000029.1 GCA_020028375.1 Betaproteobacteria bacterium
GGCCCGTCGAGCCGCTGCAGGTTGCAGTTGATGACGAAGACGAGCTTATCGAGCTTTTCGCGACCGGCGAGCGAGATCGCGCCCAGCGACTCGGGCTCGTCCATCTCGCCGTCACCCATGAATGCCCACACCTTGCGGCCCTGCGGTTGGGTGATGCCGCGGTCATTGAGGTAGCGCATGAAGCGCGCCTGGTAGATCGCCATGATGGGGCCGAGCCCCATGGACACCGTCGGAAACTGCCAGAAGTCCGGCATCAGCCAGGGGTGGGGATAGGAGGACAGCCCCTTGCCGCCCACCTCCTGGCGGAAATGTCTCAGCTGCTCCTCGGTAATGCGGCCCTCGAGATAGGCGCGCGCGTAAATGCCCGGCGCGGAGTGCCCCTGGAAATAGACGAGGTCGCCGCGAAAGCGGTCGTTCCAGGCGCGGAAGAAATGGTTGAAGCCGACGTCGTAGAGCGTGGCGGCGGAGGCGAAGCTCGCGATATGCCCGCCCAACTCGGAGGACTCCTTGTTGGCGCGCAGCACCATGGCCATTGCGTTCCAGCGCACGAGCGAGCGCAGCTTGTGCTCGAGCTCGGCGTCGCCCGGGGAACGTTCCTCGTGCGACATCGGGATCGTGTTCAGGTACGCCGTGTTGGCGTTGTAGGGGATGTAGGCGCCGTGGCTGCGCGCCTTCTCGACCAGCTGCTCGAGCAGGAAATTGGCGCGCCCCGGGCCTTCGCGCTCGAGCACGGAGTCGAGCGCCTCCAGCCACTCGCGCGTCTCCTGCGGATCAACGTCGGGTTGGACGTCTTTCAGATCCATGGTGGCCACCGTTTCGACGACCCAGAGATGATGACGTGGCGCACGCAACGCCGTGCGCCGGGGAGGAAATTATAGCACCGGGAAATTGCCGAATTTGCCGGGGATTTAACGAGATAGCCGCCCGCACGGGCGCTTGGCCGCGGCTGCCAGGGCGGATTCAGCGACCGCTGAATTTCGGCGGGCGTTTCTCAAGAAAAGCGCTCATCCCCTCCTTCCGGTCTTGCGTGGTGAATGCCTGCGCGAACAGCTCGGTCTCCAGCGCGCACGCCGCGAAGAGGTCGAGATTTCCCCCGCGTTGCACCGCCTGCTTGGCAAGCCGCACTGCGACCGGGCCTTTGGACGCGATCACGCGCGCCATCTCGAGCCCCTTCGATCTGAGCTCGGAGGCGGGGCATACGTGATTGGCAAGCCCGAGGGTGGCGGCCTCATCGGCCTTCACCTGGCGCGCGGTCGTGAGCAGTTCCAGCGCGCGCGCGGTGCCGATTCGGCGCGGCAGGCGTTGCGTCCCGCCGAAGCCCGGCGGAATGCCGAGATTCACCTCCGGCTGGCCGAAGACCGCCCGGTCCGCGGCGAGGATCCAGTCGCAGGCGAGCGCCAACTCGCACCCGCCGCCGAGGGCGTAGCCATTGACGAGCGCGATCACCGGCACCGGCAGCCTCTCCAGCGCGTGCATGACGCGCATGCCCTTTTCCGAAAATTCGCGCGCCTGCTCGATCGTCGCATCCCGCATCTCGGAAATGTCGGCGCCCGCGACGAACGCCTTATCGCCCGTTCCGGTCACAAGCAGCACGCGCGCGGCTTCATCCGCTGCCACCCGCGTGAGCGCTGCGGCGAACTCATCGAGCGTCGCGGAGTTCAGCGAGTTCAGCGCCGTGGGGCGGTTGACCGTCAGCAGGTAGATCCCCGCTTCGGGCTGCTCGAGCAGGATGTTCTTGAACACCATCAATCAACCGCCAAGCCGCCAAAGGGCATTCAAAAGCGATGGGGACAAGGGAAAATTCCTGCATTGAGTGTTCTTGAATGCATTTTGGCGTCTTGGCGGTTAGTTTGAACGTGGTTACAAACCAAGTGGCGCGAGGTCGAGCCGTCCGCGCCGCATTGCCGGACACCAGAAATAGGCGCCGGTCACCGGGCGCGTGAATTTGAACAGCGCGTCGGTGATTCCGTCATCGCCGCCGACCATGCGCCGCAATTGCGCCTCGAACTTGTCCAATGACGACCCGAAGGAGACGAACACCAGGCCGGCGCGCATCCCGTCGGCCCAAGGCATGGAGCGCCGCACCACGAACGCTGCAGGCTCGAAGTTCTCCTGCGCGGTGCGCTTAACGTGCGCAGAGGGCGGCGCACCCGCGATCTCCTCGTTGCTCGACCGGCGGCGGCCGATGGCGTCATCGCGCTGGCGCGGCGACATCGCGTCGAAGCGGTCGAATTGGTGCTCCCATTGTTGAACCGCCACGAAGCTCGAGCCCGCGAGCCGCGACGGCGGCTGAACAAGTGCGGCCTTACGCGCTTTCGCGCCCCGGGGGTTCTCGGTGCCGTCCTCGTAGCCGGTCAGGTCGCGGCCCCGGTTGTGTTGGAACGCGTCGAGCGCCAGCTCAAGCCGGAATGCGGGGGTAAGCGCCCCCGCAATGAGGCGTGACCGGTGAAAAATCTCGCCCCGGTCCTGGCCCCGGACCCAGATCCATAGCCCCGACGGCGTGGAGGGGATGTCGAGTCCACCACCGCTGTGGGCCGGGAACGCACGCAGGCCTTCGATATTGCGCCCCAGCGCGAGAGCGAGGGACTCGCCGATTCCCACGACTGTGCGCTCGCCATCGGCCAGGCGGCTCAACTCGCTGAGCGTCCGGCGCGGGCTCGCCCCGGGCTCGAGCAAAAAGGTGAGATGGCGCGCATGTTGCGGAATCGGCAGCAGAATTCCGGGTTGGGAAGTGCTCACTTTTCCGCTCTTTCTTGGCGTCTTAGCGGTTGATTCTTACTTGGCTGGCATGCGCAGCGCGCCGTCGAGCCGGATCACTTCCCCGTTCAGCATCGGGTTCACGATGATGTGCTCCACCAGCGCCGCAAATTCATCCGGCCTGCCAAGCCGCCTGGGGAACGGAATCTGGGCAGCCAGCGCCTGCTGCAACTCGGGGCTGAATGCCGCCACCATCGGCGTCTCGAAAATGCCGGGCGCGATGGTCATGACGCGAACCCCGATGCGCGCGAGCTCGCGAGCCGCCGGCAGCGTCAACCCGGCGACCCCGGCCTTGGACGCGCTGTAGGCCACCTGCCCGACCTGGCCGTCATACGCGGCGATCGATGCGGTGTTGACGATGACGCCGCGCTCGCCACCGGCATCGGGTTCATTGGCCTCCATCGCCTGGGCGGAGAAGCGCAGCACGTTGAAAGTGCCGATGAGGTTGATCTCGACCGCGCGGCGGAAGGTGTCGAGTCGATGCGGGCCGCCCTTGCCGAGCACCCGTTCGCCCGGCGCAATGCCCGCGCAGCTCACCGCGCCGTGCAGCGCGCCGAACTTATCCCGCGCGGCGGCGACCGCTTTCGCGACCTGCGACTCGTCGGTTACGTCAGCGGCAATGAAGATTGCGCGCTGCCCGAGTTCAGCCGCGAGCTTCCTTCCCTGCTCCGCGCCGATATCACAGATCACCAGGTTACCCCCGGCCGATGCGAGCCTGCGCGCCGTCGCCGCCCCGAGACCCGAGGCGCCGCCCGTAACGAGGAAAGTGCGGCCGGCGATCTGCACAGTTCAGCCAGCGGTAACCGATAAGCGCTGAGCGGTATGCCGGAGACGCGATCTGTTGAAGCGCCCTGCTTGCTGCCCGCGGATCTTCTGCTCGCCGCTCACCGCTCACTCGATCCTGATGCCAGCTTCGCGCGCAAGCTTCGCCTTTTTCTTGAACTCGGCGCCGATGTAGGCCATGAAGGCATCCGGCGAGGCGCTGGCGGTCAATTCGACGCCAAATTGGATGAAGCGCTGGTGCAGCTCGGGCGTGGAGACGGCTTTCGCGACCTCGGCGTTCAGGCGCGCGAGCGCCTCCCGCGGGGTCCCGGCGGGAGCAACCAGTCCATTGAACGTGATGTCCTCGAAACCGCGCATGCCCGACTCGTCGATGGTCGGCAGCTCGGGAAAGAGCGGCGAGCGCTTGAGGCTGGTTACGGCGAGTCCCCTCAGCTTGCCGGCCCTGACATGCGGGGCGGAAGTGCTGACCTGGTCGAACATCATGGTGACCTGTCCGCTGATGACGTCGACGATGGCCTGCGCGTTGCCCTTGTACGGCACGTGCAGCATTTTCAATCCGACGTGGCGGTTGAAGAGCTCGGCCGCCATGTGCCCGGTGCCTCCGACCCCCGCCGACGCGTAGGACATCTCGCCCGGCCGGGCCTTGGACAGCGCGACCAGCTCTCGCACCGAGCGCACCGGGAGTGCGGGGTTCACCACCAGCACCTGCGGCACAAGACAGGTCTGCGACACCCCCGCGAAATCCTTCAGAGGATCGTAGCCGGGGTTGGACATGATCGAGGGCACCACGGCAAACGTGTTGGCCATCGCGAGCAGGGTGTGGCCGTCGGGCGCGGCCTTGGCCACAAGATGGGTACCGAGGAGCCCGCTCGAGCCTGGCCGGTTGTCGATGATGACCTGCTGTCCGAGGCCCTCCGCCAGCCGCTGCGAGACCCCCCGCGCGACCAGGTCCACGTTTCCGCCCGGTGCAAACGGGACGATGATCCGTACCGGCTTGGTCGGGAAATTCTGGCCCTGTGCGCCTGCGGAGTAAGCGGTCACTAACGCCGCAACGACCAGAAAACACGTTGTTTTCATTCCCCCCTCGAGCAGGCGCGTTGCGAGCCGCCGGCTAGTGCCTGTCCACGCGCATTCTAACGTAGGAGCCCGGCGCGTCCTCGATCGCTTTCAACTTGCCCCTGCCGGGAATCCGCGCCGGCACCTTGCCGCCGCCGTGCTGCGCGACCCAACCCGCCCAGTCGGGCCACCAGGAGCCGGGGTGCTGCGACGCGCCCTTCAGCCACTGCTCCGGATCGTGCGGCAGTTTGGGATTGGTCCAGTAGGAGTACTTGTTCGCGTCGGGTGGATTGACGATGCCGGCGATGTGCCCGGAGCCCCCGAGCACGAAACGCACCGGGCCGGGAAAAAGCTTCGCCCCCGCATAGGTCGAGTGCCATGGCGCGATATGGTCCTCCAGGGTGGAAACGAAACAGAGCGCTGCGCCGACGCGAGTGAGATCGATCGCCACGCCGGCCAATTCGATGCCGCCCGGCTTCGCCAGGAGGTTCTTGATATAGAAATTGCGCAGGTAGTAGCTGTGCATGGTTGCCGGCATGCGGGTCGAATCCGAGTTCCAGTGCAGGAGATCGAACGGAAACGGATCGCGGCCGAGCAGGTAGTTGTTGACCACGAACGACCAGATGAGGTCGTTCGCCCGCAGCATGTTGAATGTCGTCGCCATCTCGGATCCTTCGAGATAGCCGCGCGCCTGCATGCGCCTCTCGAGCGCCGCCACTTGCTGTTCGTCGACGAACACCTCGAGCTCGCCGGCTTCCTCGAAGTCGATCATCGAGGCAAAAAATGTCCCCGACGCGATGCGCGCGTCCTGCTTCGCGGCGAGGTATCCCAGGGTGCAGGCGAGCAGCGTGCCGCCCAGGCAATAGCCGATGGCGTTCACCTCCCGTTCGCCCGTGGCCTTCTCGATTGCTTCAAGCGCCGCGAACATACCCTCGACCAAATAGTCCTCGAAGCGCTTATGGGCGAGCGTCTCGTCGGGATTGACCCACGACACGATGAATACGGTGTGGCCCTGCTCGACGGCCCATTTCACGAACGAATTCTTTTCGCGCAGGTCGAGAATGTAGTACTTGTTGATCCAGGGCGGCACGATCAGCAGCGGCCGCCGGAACACCGGTCCGTTCGCCGGGTAGTACTGGATCAGCTGCATCAGATCGTTCTGAAACACGACCTTGCCGGGCGTGGTGGCGATATTGATGCCGAGCTTGAACGCCTTCTCGTCGGTCATGCGCAGGCGGACCTGGTCGCCCCCGCCGCGCGTCAGGTCCTCGAGCAGGTTGTCCAGCCCTTTCACGAGATTCTGCCCGCCGCTCGCCACCGTCTCGCGCAGCACTTCGGGATTGGTGAGCAGGAAATTGCTCGGTGACAGCGCGTCGATGTACTGGCGCGTGTAGAAGTCCACCTTCTTCGAGGTCTGCTCATCGAGCCCCTCGACCTGGCCCAGCGTCTGGTGCAGGTGCCGGGCGGCGATCAGGTAGGACTGCTTGATGTAGTCGTAGAGAAAGTTCTGCTCCCAATCCTCGTGCCTGAAGCGGCGGTCGCCCTGGTGCGCCTCCGCGACCGGCGTCGTTTCCTGTCCCATCAGCCTCAGCATCGAGCGCTGCCACAGCGCCGCGTGGTCCTGCCACAGCTTCACCTGCGCCTCGGCGAGCTTGAACGGGTCCGCCAGCAGCTTCGCCCACGCTTCGAAGAAGGCCTGCGCAATCCCAAGCTCGTCGCCGACGCCCGGCATGCCGTTGCGGCTGCGCTCGATGAACTGCGTGACCAGCCGCGCACTTTTTCCGGCGATGTCGGAATAAAGGTTCGCGAGCTGGGAAGCGTCGAACGCCTGCGGTCCCGGCTGCTCCTTCTGTTCGGCCATGAGGTAACCTGTTAGGTAGGATTGACGTTTACGTAAACGTAAGATATGCTAAGCCATTGAAATTCTACAGGTTGATGTTGCGGAGCACAATGGCCACGACTTTTACGATCTCGGAACTCGCCAAGGAGTTCGACGTGACCACCCGGACCATTCGCTTCTATGAAGATCAGGGGTTGCTGAGCCCCATGCGCGACGGCACTACCCGTGTCTTCAGCCCACGCGACCGCGTGCGCCTCAAGCTCGCGCTCCGGGGCAAGCGCCTGGGGTTCTCCCTCGCCGAGATCCGCGAGCTATTTGAGCTATACGATGTCTCGCGGGACGAGCACAAGCAGCTTGAGGAATTCCTTGCCAAGCTGGAGCGGCGGCGTGCACGCCTCGAGCGGCAGAGGGAAGATATCGAGGTGATGCTGAGCGAAATCGACTTCTTCGCCAACCAATGCCGGCGGCTGCTCCGGGGGGCGCCGGAGGGGGGCAGCCTCAAGGCCGCCACAAGTCCATCGGATGCGGCGAACAGATAGCTTCCGTTAACGTGGGATTTTCATCGTCGTGCACCCTCGCTTGCATTACAAAGATTACCCCACCTCCGGACCGGGGGGGCACCGATGCGTTGAAAACAGCACGGCGCTGTTTCGCGTGTCTACCGGGGGTGACCGCCCGGACCGAACGGGTTCGCAGAGCCACTTCGGCTGGCGTTCGCGCGGCGTTTCCCGCGCATCCGCGCCGGTCAAGTCCGGGGCAGCGTCATGTTGCCGGAACTGAACTTCGGGTTGGGCGAGTCGATGGACATCCTGCGCGAGTCGGTCCGCGGCTTCGCAATGCGCGAGATCGCCCCGCGGGCGGCCGAGATCGACCGCACCAACGAGTTTCCGCGCGACCTCTGGCCCAGACTGGGGAAGCTCGGCCTGCTCGGGATCACGGTCGAGGAAGAGTACGGCGGCACGCGCATGGGTTACCTCGCGCACATCGTCGCGATGGAAGAGGTCAGCCGCGCCTCGGCTGCGGTCGGGCTCTCCTACGGCGCGCACTCCAACCTGTGCGTCAACCAGATCCGCCGCAACGGCAACGACCGCCAGAAGCTGCGGCATCTGCCCAAGCTGGTTTCCGGGGAACACGTCGGCGCGCTCGCGATGAGCGAAGCCGGCGCCGGTTCGGACGTGATGAGCATGAAGCTGCGCTCCGACAAACGCGGCGGCCGCTACGTGCTCAACGGTACCAAGATGTGGATCACCAACGGTCCCGACGCCGACGTGCTGGTCGTCTACGCGCGCACCGACCCTGCAACCGGCACGCGCGGCATCACGGCTTTCATCGTCGAGAAGGGCTGCAAGGGCTACACCACCGCGCAAAAGCTCGACAAGCTCGGCATGCGCGGCTCCAACACCTGCGAGCTCGTGTTCGAGGATTGCGAAGTTCCGGAAGAGAACGTGCTCGGAACGCCGGGCCAGGGCGCCGAAGTGCTGATGAGCGGTCTCGACTACGAGCGCGCCGTGCTTGCGGCGGGTCCGCTTGGCATCATGCAGTCCTGCCTCGACGCGGTGATGCCGTTCCTGCACCAGCGCAAGCAGTTCGGCCAGCCGATCGGGGAATTCCAGCTGATGCAAGGCAAGCTCGCCGACATGTACGTGACCGCAAGCGCCTGCCGCGCCTACGTCTACGCGGTCGGCCGCGCGTGCGATGCCGGAAACGTGACGCGCAAGGACGCGGCCGGCGCCATACTCTTCGCAGCCGAGCGCGCGACGTGGATGGCGCTCGAGGCGATCCAGTGCCTCGGCGGCACCGGTTACATCAACGACTCGCCCACCGGCCGGCTGCTGCGCGACGCCAAGCTTTATGAAATCGGGGCGGGCACGTCCGAGATCCGGCGTTGGTTGATAGGCCGTGACTTGTTCGATGAAACGCGCTGACAAATGCGAATTGTCCCGCCCCGATTTGGGCGAGGCTAACATGCGACTTGTGCATGTTAAGCCGCTTCAAGCGGCGGCCGAGACCAAATACCAAAGGCGGGCACATCTGAGATCCGGCGTTGGTTGATAGGCCGTGACTTGTTCGATGAAACGCGCTGACAAATGCGGATTGTCCCGCCCCGATTTGGGCGAGGCTAACATGCCACTTGTGCATGTTAAGCCGCTTCAAGCGGCGGCCGAGACCAAATGCCAAAGGCGGGCACGTCCGAGATCCGGCGCTGGTTGATAGACCGTGACTTGTTCGATGAAACGCCCTGAATATTGCAGGGTGTCCCGTCCCGATTTCATCAACAAGCTCGCGAACCGTATTCGACATGGGTGGGACGGGAAGTGTTCGAGAATACCCTTTGGAGCACCTGACAAAATGAATTCCCCTCCTGCCGGAGGAGGGGTGACACCGAAGGTGACGGGGTGGTGGGAGTGAAGCTGGGCCAGACATTTTCTTGGGCACTCATAGCCGAGTGCGTCGCGGATACAGCGTGACTGGCAACGAATGATCGATAGGTCGAGACTGGTGAATCGTAGCTTGGCGGCACGTCAGGCAAGTCGGCAGACCAGGGTGGAAGCGAGGTGTCTGGAAGCGGCTTCCGGGGCGGTTCGGGCCGCGGGTCCCCGCTCGCGGGCGCCATTTTCCCCTATGAAGTGACCACTAACTAACCCTGAAAACATTCGACAAAATGGCAAATACCCTGAAGGACGACCCGGTCGTGATTGTGTCCGCCGCCCGCACGCCCATGGGCGGCTTCATGGGTGACCTGAAGTCGCTCGCCGCCCCGGAACTCGGCGCCGCCGCCATTCGGGCGGCGGTCGAGCGCGCCGGCCTGAAGCCCGAGGAAGTGCAGGAAGTGATCATGGGCAACGTGCTCCCCGCCGGCCAGGGCCAGGCGCCGGCGCGCCAGGCGGCGCTCGGCGCGGGAATGCCGCCGGCGGTGGGCTGCATGACTATCAACAAGGTGTGCGGCTCCGGCATGAAGGCGGCGATGCTGGCGCACGACCAGCTCACGCTTGGCGCCCACGAGGTGATGGTCGCCGGCGGCATGGAGAGCATGTCGAATGCCCCCTACCTGCTGCCGAAGGCGCGCGCGGGACTGCGGCTCGGGCATGGCGAGGTGAAGGACCACATGTTCCTCGACGGGCTCGAGGACGCCTATGACCGCGGGCGACTCATGGGCACGTTTGCCGAGGACTGCGCGGCAAAGTACCGGTTTTCGCGCGAGGCGCAGGATCGCTACGCCATCACCTCTCTCACCCGCGCGCAGGATGCGATCAAGAGCGGGAGCTTCGAAAAAGAGGTCGTCCCGGTCAAGCTCGCCGGCGGCAAGATCGAAGGGGTCGTGAGAATCGACGAGCAGCCGCTCAAGGCCAATCCCGACAAGATCCCGCAACTGAAGCCCGCATTCAGGAAGGACGGCACCGTGACCGCGGCGAACTCGAGCTCGATTTCCGACGGCGCGGCGGCGATGGTGCTGATGAGGCGCTCCACGGCCGACCGGCGCGGGATCGCGCCGCTGGCGAAGATCGTCGCCTGCAGCGGCCATTCGCAGGAGCCTCAGTGGTTCACCACGGCGCCGGTGGGGGCGGTCCGGAAGCTCTTCCAGATGACGGGTTGGGATGCGAAAACCACCGATCTCTTCGAGATCAACGAGGCGTTCGCGGTGGTCGCGATGGCGGCCATGCACGACCTCGGGCTCCCGCACGACAAGGTCAACGTGCACGGTGGCGCGTGCGCCCTGGGGCATCCCCTGGGCGCATCCGGCGCGCGCATCATGGTGACGCTGCTCGCGGCGCTGGAGAAATACCGGCTCAGGCGCGGTATCGCAGCGCTCTGCATCGGCGGCGGTGAGGCGACGGCGATCGCCCTCGAGCGCATGGCCTAGAAATGCGTGACTCGTTGCTCGTTTCTCGTTCCTGGTGACAGGTGATCTGCGAATCGCCGTTGGCGCGAAGCAGGCAGAAAAGACGAGCGACGAGTGACGAGCAACGAGAAACGGAAATCCATGGCGAACCCGATCGACTTCTATTTCGATTTCTCCTCTCCTTACGGGTATCTGGCAAGCACCCGCATCGACGCCCTCGCGGCAAGGCATGGCCGCAGCGTGGTGTGGCGCCCGCACCTGCTCGGCGCGGTATTCAAGATCAACGACCAGCGGCCGCTCGCGTCGATCCCGTTCAAGAGCGATTACACCGCGCGCGATCTCGCGCGCAGCGCGCGGCTCCTCAAGGTGCCGTTCAAGCTGCCGACGAAATTCCCGGTTGGCGCAACCGCGCCGAGCCGCGCGTTTTATTGGGTGAACGACAAGGATCCAGCGCTGGCGAAACGGCTCGCGCAGGCGCTCTATCACGCCTATTTCGCGGAGGACCGCGACATCTCGAGCCCCGAGGTGACGTGCGACGTCGCGGCCAGGCTGGAGGTGGACAGAGCAGAGCTCGCGCAGGCACTCAACGACCCCGCGGTCAAGGAGCGGCTGCGTACCGAAGTGGACGCGGCGATCGCCCGCGGGGTGTTCGGCTCACCCTACATCATCGTCGACGGCGAGCCGTTCTGGGGCTCGGACCGGCTCGACCAGGTCGAGAAATGGCTCGAAACCGGCGGATGGTGACATGAGAGAGAAGCTCGAGGCGCGGCAGGCCAACATCGTCACGCTCACGGTGGACGCCATCGTCAACGCCGCCAATACGACGCTGCTTGGCGGCGGCGGAGTGGATGGCGCGATACACCGCGCCGCCGGCCCGCAATTGCTGGGAGAGTGCCGAACGCTCGGGGGTTGCCCCACCGGTCAGGCGAAAATCACCAAGGGCTACAGGCTGCCCGCAGAGCACGTGATCCACACCGTGGGGCCGGTATGGGGTGGAGGCAAGCGCGGCGAGGCGGAGCTGCTTGCCTTGTGCTATCGCAAAAGCCTCAAGCTCGCGGCGACGCACAAGCTGAAGAGCATCGCCTTCCCCGCGATCAGCTGTGGCGCCTACGGCTACCCCCTGGAGCAGGCGGTAAAGATCGCCGTGCGCGAATGCGCGGCGTTCGCTGCCGCCAACCCGCTGCCGGACCGGATCATTTTTGCCTGCTTCGACGCAGCGACGCTCGCCGCCTACGAGTCGGAACTGGCACGCGAGTAACGAGACGGTGATCGCGTGATTCCCTTCCCCCTTCTCCCTTCCCCCTTCCCGAGCTGAGATGGCCATCATCAAGTCCAAGTTGAAGACCTCGTCTGCCGAGTTCAAGGCCGCGGCGGAAGGCATGCGCACCCAGGTCGCGGAGCTGAACGAAAGGCTCGCGCTGGCGCGGCAGGGCGGCGGCGACGCCGCGAAGAAACGGCACCAGGGCCGCGGCAAGCTCCTGCCGCGCGAGCGCGTGGCGGCGCTGCTCGACGCGGGCGCGCCATTTCTCGAGCTCTCGCCGCTCGCGGCGTGGGAGGTGTACAGCGAGCCCGTGCCCGCGGCCGGCCTCATCACCGGCATCGGCCGGGTGAGCGGCCAGCAATGCGTCATCGTTGCCAACGACGCCACCGTGAAAGGCGGCACCTACTATTCCCTCACGGTGAAGAAGCACCTGCGCGCGCAGGAGATCGCGCTCGAGAACCGCCTGCCCTGCATCTATCTCGTGGATTCCGGCGGCGCGCACCTGCCGAGCCAGGACGAGGTGTTCCCCGACCGCGACCATTTTGGCCGCATCTTCTACAACCAGGCCAACCTGTCGGCGGCCGGCATCGCCCAGATCGCGGTGGTGATGGGCTCGTGCACGGCGGGTGGGGCGTACGTGCCGGCGATGTCGGACGAGGCCATCATCGTGAGAAACCAGGGCACGATCTTTCTCGCGGGCCCGCCGCTGGTGAAGGCGGCGACCGCGGAGGTGGTGACGGCGGAAGAGCTGGGCGGCGCCGATGTGCATACGCGCATCTCGGGCGTGGCCGACCACTATGCCGAGGACGACCGCCACGCGCTCGAGCTCGCGCGCCGCGCGGTCGCCAACCTGAACCGGCCCGCGCCGGCGCCAGCTGTCGCGCAGGAGCCGAGACCGCCGCTCTACGATCCCGACGAGCTCTATGGCGTGATCCCGCCGAGCCCGCGCGCGCCGTTCGACGCGCGCGAGATCATCGCGCGCGTGGTCGATGCGGGCGAGTTCGACGAGTTCAAGGCGCGCTACGGCGCGACGCTGGTGACCGGCTTCGCGCACATCGAAGGCCGCCTCGTCGGCATCCTCGCCAACAACGGCATCCTGTTCTCCGAGTCGGCGCTGAAGGGCGCGCATTTCGTCGAGCTCGCCTGCCGGCGCGGCATCCCGCTCGTGTTCCTGCAGAACATCACCGGCTTCATGGTGGGGAAGAAGGCCGAGCACGGGGGCATCGCCAAGGACGGCGCCAAGATGGTGACGGCGGTCGCGTGCGCGCGCGTGCCCAAGTTCACGCTCATCGTCGGCGGCAGCTTCGGCGCCGGCAATTACGGCATGTGCGGGCGCGCCTACTCGCCGCGTTTCCTGTGGACGTGGCCCAACGCCAGGATTTCGGTAATGGGCGGCGAGCAGGCCGCCGGCGTGCTCGCGCAGCTGAGGCGCGAAGCGCTCGAAAAAGGCGGCAAGGAGTGGAGCAGGAAGGACGAGGATGCATTCAAGGCGCCGATCGTAGAGCAGTACTCGCGCCAGTCGAGCCCCTATTTCGCCACCGCCCGGCTGTGGGACGACGGCATCATCGATCCCCGGCAGACGCGCGACACGCTGGCGCTCGGGATCGCGGCGAGCCTCGCCGCGCCGGTCGA
>JAHZNX010000206.1 GCA_020028375.1 Betaproteobacteria bacterium
CGATGAGGGGCCCCATCCAGCTCATCATGCCGCCGATCAGCGGCATGGCGATGCTGTTCACCGAATAGGAGAGGCTGAACGCCGAGCTCGGCTCGATGTAGGACAGGTAGTAGGGGAACGTCGTGCCCGCCATCCCCATCAACGCGCCGCTTACGGTGGCCGAGAATATCTTGAGCTTGAGCGTGGGCACGCCGGCCGACTCCGCAGCGAGCTCGTCGTCGCGTATTGCCGCGAGGCCGCGCCCGATGGTGGACTTCTCGATTGCGCGGGCGACGACGAGCGCCAGCGCGGCCATCAGCACCATCACCGAGTAAAGCAAATGGATGTAGCGCGGCAGACCGAAAGGCACCTCGCTCGGCTGCAGCACATAGGCGCCGCGCGCTCCGCCGACGAAATCCCAGTTCACGACGAAGGTGAACAGCACTACCGCCATCGCGAGGGAGGCAATCGCGAAGAACACCCCACGCAGGCGCAGCGTGAGGTAGCCCAGCCCCAGACCCGCAAGCCCGGCGACGGCGGTCCCCGCCGGGACCGTGACGAGGAGCGGGAGCTTGAACGCGTAGAAAAGTGCCACGGTAGTGTAGGCGCCGATCGCGAAGAACGCCGCCGAGCCGAAGTTCACGTAGCCGGTGTAGCCGCCGAGGATGTTCCACGCGGTGGCGAGGATCACATACAGCAGCACCGTGTAGGCCGCGGAAAAAAAGTACTCGTTCGCGATGAGCTGGCTCGCCGCCGCGATCGCCAGCGCGACCGCGAGCGCAACGACGGCGAACAGGCGGTTGCTCATCGGCCGAAGAGCCCGGACGGCCGGAAAGCGAGCGTAAGGAGCAGCAGGCCGAAGGAGACGGCCGGCGCCCAGGACGGACCGAAGAACGTGGAGGTAAACGATTCGGCGAGCCCCAGCACGAACGCGGCGAGCAGCGTGCCCCAGATCGAGCCCATGCCGCCCAGCACGCAGACCGCGAACACCAGGCCGATGTACTCGCGCCCGATCGACGGCTCCACGGGCTGGATGACGATGAGGAACGCCCCCGCGATACCCGCGGTGGCGATGGAAAGCGCGAAAGCGAGCTCCTTGATGCGCACCGGGTTGACGCCCATCAGCCGCAGCGCGAGCTGGTCCTGCGCCACGGCGAGCACGGCGCGCCCGAAGAACGTGTGGGTCAGGAACAGCTGGATGCCCACGACCATCGCGACCGACACCAGGAACGGCACCACGAGTCGCAGCGGAAAGTCGAGCACCCCGAGCCGCAGGGTGGTTTCGGCATAGACACTCTTCACGGTGCGGTAATCCACGCCGAAGACGAGGATCAGCACGACCTCGGTGATGAACAGGATCCCGAAGAAGAACGCGAGCCCCCGCAGCGACTCCTGCCCGCGCTTCTCGAAGCACAGGTAATAGACGCGGTAGAGGGCCATTCCCAGCAGGAAGAACAGCGGCGACAGCGCGACCGCGACCAGGATCGGGTCGAAGCCGTACTGGCTGTTGACGATGTAGGCGATGTAGGAGCCGAGGATGATGAACGCCGGGTGGGCGATGTTCACCACGTCCAGCATCCCGAACGAGATCGAGATGCCGACGCTGACGGCCGCGTAGAAGCCGCCGAGCAGCAGCCCGGCGATGATGGCGTTGAACAGCAACGCCGTCGGGATTTCCATGGCGCAAAAGCGACACCGGCGGGTTTTCCCGCCGGCGTTGCTCAAATCCTACTTCTTGTTTTCGTGGTAGGGCGCCTTCACCGAACCGGTCTTGTAATCGTTCGGGTAAAGCACGGTGACGTGACCCGGTTTCATCCACGGCTCGAGGTCGTTGGCCCTGATGCTGTGATACTGAACCGTCAGCATGCGCGGTATCGCCCACTCCCCGTTCTTGGCGAAGCGGACCTTGCCGACATAGGTGTCGAACTCGAACTTGTGCATGTAATCGGCGAGCTTCGCCTGGTCGAGCCCCCCTGTCGCCTTGATCGCCTGCTCCAGCACCTGCATCATCGCGTAGGCATACGGCGGCAGATAGAACCCGAGCGGGTCGACGCCTTCCTTGACGGCGCGCCCCTGGTACTTGGCGAGGAACTGGTCGAGCGACGGGAACTTGCTGTTGACCTCCGGCACGTAGGCCTCGTAATTGATCATGCCGTTCAGCAACGGCCCAAGCTGCGTCTTCAACGCCGCGAACTGCGTGCCGACGAGGCCGCCGCCGAACATCCTGGCCTTCAGGCCGACCTCGTTTGCGGCGCGCACCATGCCCGCGGAGTCCGGCGGGTACGACGCCAGGTAAACGAGATCCGGGTTGGTCGCCTGGATCGCGCGCACGATTGGCGAATAGTCGACCGTCTTCGGCGGATAGGTCTTGTCGTAAACGACTTTGAGGCCGAGCCGCTTGACGTGTGTGCGCGCGCCTTCCAGCGCCAGGTGCGGGTATTCCGCGTCGGCACCGACCAGAGCGACGGTCTGCGGCTTCGGATTCAGGGTCATCGCGGTCTCGAAGAAGCCCCGTGTCCAGTCCACCGCGGGATCGGGCCCGGCCGGCATGATCTGGAAGTAGCGGTCGTACTTGAACTTGCCATTCACGTTCAGCCCGAACAGGCTCATGAACACGAGCTTGCGCTGCATCATGAGCGGCATCGCCGGCGCGATGACGTTGGTGCCGTAGCCCGATACGACCAGGTCCACCTTGTCCACGTCGAGGAGCTTGGTGTAGATGCCGGGCACCGTTGCCGGATTGGTCTGGTCGTCGTAGTAGATCAACTCGACCTTGCGGCCGAGCAGGCCGCCCCTGGCGTTGACGTCCTCGGCCCAGATCTGCATCGATATCAGCGCCGCCTTGCCGTTGCCCGCGAGCGGGCCGGTCAGGCTCATGCCGAAGCCGATCTTGAGCGGCTGCTGCGCCAGTACCGCCCCCGAAGCCGCGAGCAGCACGACGCCGAGCATTCTTGCTATTGCACCGATGATTTTCATGATCCCCTCCTGTTCCCCCGGTTCGGCGGGGGCATCCGATGTTTCGATTGACGGCGTTTCGCCTCCGCCTGCTTCAGTCCTCGAAGTTTAATCCGAAATCGTCCGGCACGTTGGGCCCCCACACGTAGAGGGAGTCCTCCGGAGCGTAGTTCGTAGGCTTCCAGTCCATGTCGCCGGGGATGTAGTCGATGTCGCAGAAGTACTCGACCAGGCTCCCCCAGGGGTCGCGGATGTAATGAAAGAAATTCGAGCCGATGACGTGGCGGCCGAAGCCCCAGCCGTTGCGGTAGCCCTTGTCGATCAGCCGGCACGCGCCCAAGCCCAGCTCGTCGACGTTGGCGACCTCGAAGCTCGCATGGTGGTAGC
Source organism: Betaproteobacteria bacterium (assembly GCA_020028375.1). Taxonomy (GTDB): domain Bacteria; phylum Pseudomonadota; class Gammaproteobacteria; order Burkholderiales; family SG8-41; genus SG8-41. The sequence goes on from JAHZNX010000206.1 coordinate 3,322, forward strand.
CCGGCCGGTCGCTCTTAATGAAGCCGAGCACGTGGTGGTCGCTGCCGCCCTCGCCGCTGCGCAGGAACGCGACGATGTCCTGCGAACGGTCCGAGAGCCGCATGCCGACGACCCGGGTGTAGAAATCGACCTGCTTTTCCATGCTCGGTGTGAACCGCAGGGTATGCCCGAGTCGCCGCGGCCTGACCGGCATGTCACGGCGCGGATGGCCGGGGACGCCGTTGCGGTTCAGGTGGCCGGGATTGTTGATTTTCCATTCCGCGGCGGGCAGCCAGGGCGCGGGCTCCGCCACGCGAACGTTGACGAGCAGCTCATCGGGGTCGCGGAACCAGATGCCGTCTCCCGGCGCTTCTTTCGGCGCATCGAGGAGGCGCGTGACGTTGTTCTCGAGCCGGGTCTTGAGCGCCGCGAGCGCCTCCGCGCCCGCGCCGAAGCAGATATGGTGCATGCGCTTCTTCCCGCCTTCGACGAGGACCACCTGGTCCTGGTCGCGCCCGTGGCAGCGCATGACGACGCGCCTGCCGTCGTCCCGCCCCTCGAGCCCGAAGTCGGTGTAGAACTTCTTTCCGACCGCGGGATCCGGCACGGCGAGGGCGATGTGCTGGAGGGAACGGACCGTCATCGTTGTGCCTGGTCTCCTCGGGAGGGGATGAGTCTACACCTTGCCGAGCGCCTTCAGCACCCGCTCCGGCGTGAAGGGCTGCGCGGTCACGCGCGCGTTGAAGGGCGCGAGCGCGTCGTTGATCGCATTCATCACCGCGCCCGGCGCGCCCGCGGTTCCCGCCTCGCCCGCGCCTTTTGCTCCGAGCTCGGAGGTCTTCGTCGGAGTGGACACGTGCCCGACGACGATGTCGGGCATCTCGCCCGCCATCGGCACCAGGTAATCGGCGAGGTTGCCGTTCAGGAGCTGGCCTTCGGCGCTGTAGATGCAGTGCTCGGAGAGCGCCGCGCCGATGCCCTGCACGATGCCGCCGCGGACCTGCTCGTCCACCAGCATGGGATTGATCACCGTGCCGCAGTCCTCCACGCACCAGTGCTTGAGGAGCTTCACAAAGCCGGTTTCCATGTCCACCTCGACGAGGGAAGCCTGCATGCCGTTGGTGAAGGCGAAGCCGTAGCCGCGCGGGGTGTAGTGGCGAGTCACCACCAACTCCGACTGGAAATCCAGCGGGAGCGTATCGGGGCGGAAGTAGGCGATGCGCCCGAGCTCGGACAGCTCGAGCCGCGGCTCGCCGCTCGTCTTGCTCACGATCTCGTTG